>DATFDC010000088.1:0-3314 GCA_035252415.1 Solirubrobacteraceae bacterium | reverse complement strand
ATGCGCGCGGATGAGCGAGAAGAACTCGCGCGTGAGCAGATAGAACGGGATGTAGGGCTGGCGGTAGGCATCGAGGAAGATCGCGTCGTAGCGGCCCCTGCTCGCCTCGAGCCAGGGCCGGGCGTCCGCGGTGTACAGATGCAACCGAGGGCCGCGCAGGCCGAAATATCGGCGGCCGATCGTCGTCAGCTCACCGTCGATCTCGACCGCGTCGACCCGGGTCGACGGGAAATAGTGCCCGTACGCGCGCGCCACCGTGCCCGCAGCGTCGCCCAGGATGGCCACGCGCGAAGGCGGCGCCGAGCGCCCGATGAACGGGAGGATGAGGAAGTCGTCCCAGTAGCCGCCGGTCAGGTAGCTCCGGGGCCGATACAGCGAGTGGATGGCCACGCCCTCGTTGAGCTCGAGCCAGCGCTCGCCGCTCGGGAACTGGATCACGCGCGCGTACTGGTACGGGGTCTCGGTCGAGAAGATCACCCGCCCGCCGCGGCCCACGTCCGCGCCGATCGCCATCGGCGGGATGGCCAGCAGCGCGGCGATCGCCAACCCCACGACTCCGAAACGCCACGACCGCGCGCCGGCCGCGGCCACCACCGCCAGCGAGGCCGCGAACACCAGGAACGTGCGATGGGTCCCGATCAGCGGGATCAGCAGCAACGCGGCCAGGAACGTGCCGAGCAGCGATCCGGCGGTCGAGATCGCGTACAGCCGTCCGGTGACCGTCCCGGTGTCGGCCACCCGGGCCACGGCCAGCCGGTTCGCGTACGGCGCCACCATCCCGAGCAGCAGCACCGGCACCGCGACCAGCACCAGCACCGCGGCCAGCGACCCGAGGAAGCCGCCGACCGACAGGGCACCCAGCGCCTTGACCGCCTCGTGCAGGAACGGATCGGACACGAACGGGACGATCGCCAGCAGCACGGCCGCGCCCAGCACGATCGCGCACAACCCCCGCAGGTCGGCGCGCCGGTCGGCCAGCTTCCCCCCGATCGCGTAGCCGGCCGACAGCGCGACCAGCACGGTGGCGATCGTGTTGGCCCAGATGATCGTTGAGGCCCCGAAATACGGGGCGAGCAGGCGGGCGGCGGCGATCTCCGCGCCGAGGCTGGCCGCCCCCACGCAGAAGGCGATCGCCCGCAGCCGCCAGAACGGGACCTGGGCCGGCGGCACGGCCAGGCCGGCGGGCTCATCACGCACCGCCGCGGGGCGGATCCTCTCCGTGACGCTCACGTGCGGGCAAAGCCTAGTGCTGGACACCACGGCTCGGGCCTTCAGGTTCGCGCCTCGGGCGTCGATTAGGCGTAAAGGGGGTCAATCCGCCCGCCACCCGGTCCCATGTCCGAAGTCTTCGTCGCCCGCCAGCCCATCTTCGACAGACACCTGCACGTCGCGGGGTACGAGCTGCTGTTCCGGGGCGGCAATGCCACCACCGCGCTGGTCGCCGACTCCGAGGGGGCCACCGCATCTGTCGTGCTGGGCGCGTTCACCGAGATCGGACTCGAGCGCCTGGTCGGCGCCAAGCCCGCCTGGGTCAACGTCTCCCGCGAGTTCGTGCTGGAGGGCCTGGCCAGCACGATGCCGCCGTCGGTGGTCGGCCTCGAGATCCTGGAAGACGAGCTGCTCGACGAGCGCTTCGTGCACGCGCTGATCGAGCTCAAGCGCCAGGGCTACCGGCTGGCTCTGGACGACTTCGAGTACAGCGTGAGCGCCGAGCGGTTGCTCGGCCTGGTCGACGTGGTCAAGCTCGACCTGATCGCGCTCGGCCGCGAGGGGATGGCCAGGGAGGTGGCCCGGCTCAAGCCCTACGGGATGACGATCCTGGCCGAGAAGGTCGAGTCCCACGAGGAGCATGCGTTCTGCGCCGACCTCGGCTGCGACCTGTTCCAGGGCTTCTTCTTCTGCCGCCCCGAGCTTCTGCACAACCGCGGGATCGTCGCCAACCGCGCCTCGATGCTCCAGATCGTGGCCGCCCTGCAGGACCCCACGGTTCAGCTGGGCCAGCTCGAGCGGATGATCAGCCGCGACGTCGGCCTGAGCTTCCGCCTGCTCCGGTACATCAACTCGGCCTTCTTCGGCCTGCGCTTCGAGATCAGCTCGATCGGCCAGGCCCTGGCACTGCTCGGCGTCGAGAACCTCCGCCGCTGGGCGACGCTCACCGTGCTGGCCTCGATCGACGGCAAGCCGCCGGAGCTCACCGTGACCGCCCTGGTCCGGGCTCGCTTCTGCGAGCAGGCCGGCGAGCAGCTGCCCGGCCCCCGTCCCGGCGAGCTGTTCACGCTCGGCCTGTTCTCGGTGATCGACGCGTTGATGGACGCGCCGATCGAGGACGTCGTGGGGATGATCCCGTTCCCGTCCGACATGCGGGACGCGCTCACCGGGCGCAAGGGCGAGAAGGGCAAGCTGCTGAACTGCGTGACCGCGCTCGAGGCCGGCGACTTCGAACGCGCCCAGCGGCTGGTCCGCGGGGCCGGGGACCACTACGTCGAGGCGCTCATGTGGGCCGACGAGGCCGCAGGCGCCCTGTTCGAGCAGCCCGCGGCCGCGGCTGCGTAGTCAGAACGTCTTCGAGAACTCCTCGAGGATCCCGCGCCACGCGTTCGGCCCGTCGAACGTCTCGCGCATCTCCGCGGCCCGCTCGCCGTATGCGTCGAGGCCGCGATGCTCGAGCTCGACTCGCGTGCGGTCGGGCCCCTCGGACACGAACGACACCTCGAGCTCGGTCATCAGGTCCGCGTCGTAAGCCCACTCGCCGCTGATCTGCCAGGCCAGGACCAGGCGCGCGGGCGGATCCCACACGAGCACCTTGCCCCAGTCGCATTCGCTGCCGTCGACGTCGCGCTCGTACCAGCGGCCTCCCTCACGGCCCTCGATCACCGCTTCGGCCAGCTCCGCCGGGCCGATCTTGTGTGAGCGCGGCCACCACCGGTTGATGCCCTGGGTGAACGTCGTGAACGCCCGTTCCTGCGGAGCGGCCACCGTGATCGTGTGACGGACCGCTGTGGCTGTGGTCATGTCTCTCTCCTGGGTTTCGACGATGGCTCCTCGGCGGCAGCGCGAAAGCTCGCGAGCGCCTCGCCCCAGAACGAGTCGAAGTACTCGCGCAGGGCCGCCACCGCCGCCGGGTCGACCTGATAGACGCGCCGGGTTCCGGCCGCACGGTCGAACACCAGCCCCGCCTCTTTGAGCACCTTGAGGTGCTGTGAGACCGCGGGGCGGCTGACCGGCAGCTCCCGCGCGAGCTCGCCAACCGCGAGCGGTCCGGCGGTGAGGCGCTCGAATATCTCCCGCCGGGTTGGATCGCCGAGCGCCTGGAG
>DATFDC010000087.1:0-15874 GCA_035252415.1 Solirubrobacteraceae bacterium | reverse complement strand
GGGGCCACCGAGGTGGCGATCGAGGGCGACGACCGGGTCCGGGTGATCGACCGCCACGGCGGGCAGACGGCCGAGCTCACCGCGCGCGGGGGCGAGGGCCTGGCCGCGCTCGGCCTTCGGGCCGAGAACGGCGGGCTGATCCTGTTCGGACGCGACTCGAAGCCCGGCAGCGAGATCGACCTGAGAGCCCAAGCTCCCACCACGCTGATCGTCGCCGCGCCCGGCGGCCGGATCGTCGACGGCGACCCGCCCGCCTCGGAGCTGCTGATCGAGGTCAGACGGGCCAACCCGGAGAGACGCGACGACCCCGACCTGCCGGCGCCGCTGGCCGAGCCCCGCCTGGACTTCCGCATCGATGCCGCCACCGCCTCGAGTTACGAGGTCAAGGCCGGCGAGTACATCCAGATCATCGACGTCCAGGGCCGGCAGTGCTCGGACTTCCTGGCCTTCCACGCCGCCAAACTCCAACGCGGCATCGAAAGAGGCCTGGACGCCACGGTCACGAGAACCCTGATGGGCCAGGCGTATCCGATGCCGGGTCTGCACGGCAAGTTCTACGACCTCGACATGGAGCCCCTCGTAGAAGTCATAAGAGACACGGTCGGCCGCCACGACACGTTCGCGCTGGCCTGTCAGGCCAAGTACTACGAGGACCTCGGGTACCCCGGCCACATCAACTGCACCGACAACTTCAACGGCGCCCTACGGCCCTTTGAGATCGCGCCGCGCAAGGGCTGGGAGGCGCTGAACTTCTTCTACAACACCGCGTTCGACTCGAACATGCAGCTGATCTCAGACGAGCCCTGGTCCCGGCCGGGGGACTATGTGATGCTGCGCGCGCTGAGCGACCTGGTGTGTGCGTCGTCGGCCTGCCCCGACGACATCGACCCTTCGAACGCCTGGGAGGTGACAGATGTCCACGTTCGCGTGTACTCGCCGCAGAACCGGTTCTCCGTGGCCATCGCGCACCGCGTGACCGCCGACGCGCCCCCCATCCTCACGCAGGAGACCGCGTTCCATCCGCGGACGAGCACCCTGACCAAATCATTCGTCGAGTACCGCGGCTACTGGCTGCCTCACTGCTTCAACAACGAGGGCGGGATCGCCGAGTACTGGGCCTGCCGGGAGAAGGTCGTGGTGATGGACCTGAGCCCCCTGCGCAAGTTCGAGATCCTCGGACCCGACGCCGAGCTCCTCATGCAGCGGACGGTCACCCGGGACATCCGCAAGCTCGCGGTCGGCCAGGTCGTCTACACCGCGGTGTGCAACGAGACCGGCGGGATGATCGACGACGCCACCGTGTTCCGGCTGGGCGAGAACAACTTCCGGTTCGTGGGAGGCGACCCCTATGACGGGGTTTGGCTCGGCGAGGTCGCCGAACGCGAGAACCTACGGGTCTGGGTCAAGCCGACCACCGACCAGCTGCACAACCTGGCCGTCCAGGGCCCGAACAGCCGCGATCTCCTGAAGCAGATCGTCTGGGCCCCGCCGACCCAGCCGAGCCTCGAGGAGCTCAAGTGGTTCCGCTTCCTGATCGGGCGGATCGGCACCCACGACGGGATCCCGATCATCGTCTCCCGAACCGGCTACACCGGCGAGCTCGGCTACGAGGTGTTCTGCCATCCGAGCGACGGCCCGGCGGTATGGGACGCGATCTACGAAGCCGGCGAGGCCTACGGGATCAAGCCGCTCGGGCTCGAGGCGCTCGACATGCTGCGGATCGAGTCGGGTCTGATCTTCGCCGGCTACGAGTTCGACGACCAGGTCGACCCGTTCGAAGCCGGGATCGGCTTTGCCGTCGCGCTGGCCAACGACGAGGACTTCATCGGCCGCGAAGCGCTGCTCGAGCGCAAGGAACACCCGCAGAGAAGGCTCGTGGGTCTCGAACTGGACGGCAACGAGACCGCCGGACACGGCGATCCGGTCTACGTCGGCCGCCGTCGCGTCGGGGTGGTGACCAGCGGCACCCGCAGCCCCATCCTGAAGCGCTCGATCGCGCTGGCCCGCAACTCGATCCAGTACGCCGAGATCGGCACCGAGGTCGAGGTCGGCAAGCTCGACGGCCTCCAGAAGCGGATCGCCGCGCGCGTCGTGCGCTTCCCGTTCTACGACCCCGACAAGACCCGGCCGCGCTCCTGAGCGCCGCCACCACCGCACGGACGGCCGCTATCGTGAGCACCGTGACCGATCGGGAGGGAGTGGCCCGGCTCACGCGGGTGGTCCGCCCCACGGACGGCGCCGGCCTGATGCCGCCGCCGCGCCGGGCGGCCAAGCGCGCGACCGATCAACCACCCGCCCCGAATCTCCTCCCCCAGACCGGGGTGGCCAGGCTGACCCCGAAGGCCCGCGCGGTCGAGAGCGCGGCCCGGGAATTCCGCCAGGTCATGGGGCGCTTCGCCACGGGGGTCACGATCGTCACCACGGTCGAGCGCGACGTCGTCCACGGCATGACCGCCAACGGCTTCCTGTCAGTCTCGCTGCGACCGCCGCTCGTCCTGGTCTCGCTCGGGCGCTGCCGGATGAACGAGATGCTCCCGCGCAGCGGGCGCTATGGGGTGAGCATGCTGGCTCACGACCAGCAGCACTTCGCCGCCCACTTCGCCGGGCAGAAGTCCTCGCCGGTCGAGCCGACGTTCTTCTGGCAGGACGGGCTCCCGCTGCTCGATGGCGCGCTGGCCCACCTGGGCTGCCGCGTGGTCGACGTGCACCGGGCCGGCGACCACGTCCTGTGGATCGGCGAGGTGCAGTACATCGACCACCGCGACGATGAGCCGCTGCTGTTCTACACCGGTCGCTTCGGCACGCTGCGCGAGGTCGCGGAGCGGACCGACCGGCCCGGATAGACAAATAGGCTCACACGAGCCCGTCGGGCGCGATCCAGATCAGACAGTCGGCCTGACGGCGCAGGCGCCGCGCGGCAAGCCACAGCAGCCAGTGCGGCGTGCGCCGGACGTCGGGTCCGAGCACGACCAGCGACGCGCGGCGCTCGCCGATCAGCTCGATCAGCGCGGCCAGCGGGCGGCGGCTCGAGATCCTGAGCAGCTCGGTGTCGATCCCCAGCTCCGTGGCCCGGGCGGCGGTGGCGCGAACCGCGTCGAGATCCTCCTCGTGGGGCAGCGTCGCGTACTCCCGCGCCAGCATGATCGTGGCCGGATACGGCGGCAGCATCATCAGATTGGCCACGATCAGCCGCGTCCCGACGTCGAGCGCGCTCTCGAACGCCATCCGCTCGGCCCGCGGGTCGATCCGGACCGAGAACGTGGCCAGGACCACCGGGCGCGGCTCGGCCTCGGCCGGCGGCGCCTGGCCCGCAACGCGAATGCCGTGCCTGACGTGGTCCATGAGCGCTCACCGCACGATGCAGGGATCTTACGCCGGGCCCGTGTTGACCAGCTTTATACAAACTGGTATAAGAGCGGCGCTCGTTCGGGGCATTTCATAACGCCCGGCCGAGCGAACCGGGATCCGAGGGCAGAGGAGGGACAAGTTGGCCACAGCCACCGTCGAGGAAGTTCAGCTCCTCAAGACGCTGCGATGGTATGACGGGTTCGTCATCGCACTGTGCAATCCGGGCTTCCTGCTCGGGAGCCTGGGCTTCACGCTGGGCATCTTCGGCGCCGCCGGCTCGATGATCCTGTGGGGTTGCTCGGCGATCATCGGAATGCTCCAGGCGTGGATCTACTCCGAGCCCGCGACGATGTTCGGCAACCGCAGCGGCGGCATCTCGCTGTACGCGCACGAGGGCTGGCGCAAGTACACGACGCTGGTTGGCCCGCTGTCGGCCTTCGGCTACTGGATCGGGTGGTCGGTCGTGCTCTCGATCTTCGGCAAGATCATCGGCGACCTGGCCCAGGGCCAGTGGTGGCCGCACGCCACCTGGACCGTGACGATCTTCTCGAACCACCTCGGTCTCCCCCACTTCATCGCGATCGGGACGATCATCGCGGTCTGGACGTTCAACGTGTTCGGGCTGCGCCCGGCCGTGTGGTTCAGCTACGCCTGCGCGGCCCTGCTGATGATCCCGCTCGCCTTATTCATCATCGTCCCCTACTTCACCGGCGACTGGCATTCCTCGAACGTCCACGCCACGTTCACCGGAGAGTGGGGCGGGCTCAAGGTCGCGCTGGTCTACATGTTCATCCTGTGCTGGTCCGCGTACGGGACGGAGGTCGCCGCGACATTCGCGCCGGAATACCGGGACACCCAACGCGACACCCACCGGGCGCTCCGCAGCGCCGCGATGTTCATGCTGCTCGTCTGCGTGCTCGTGCCGCTGGGCCTCGGCGGCGTCACCGGCGCGGTGACCGACGGAGCCGAGGGCCAGTTCTACACCGTGGCCATGACGCAGATCGTCGGGCATGGTGCGGCGAGCTTCTTCACGATCTGCATCATCGCCAGCCTGCTCTTGTCGATGACCTCCTCGACCGCCGACGCCGGCCGCGCGCTCTACGGCATCTCGCGCGCCGGGATGACGATCAAGCAGCTGGGCGTGCTCAACAAGTGGCACGTGCCCGCCCGCGCGATGACCGTCGACATGGTCGTGAACATCTGCCTGGTCGTGTTCATCACCTCGAACCTGGCCATCCTGTACATGAGCAACATCGGCTACGTGCTCTGCCACGTGTTCGCGTTGAGCGCCTTCCTGCTCCTGCGGCGCGACCGGCCGAACTGGCCGCGCCCGATCAAGGTCAGCGCGATCTGGCTGCCGATCGCGGGCATCCTGTGCGCGCTGAATGCCCTGTTCCTGCTCGTCGGCGCGCTCGCGCCCAAGCTCAACGGCTACGGCACGTGGACCGACTTCTGGATCGGCGTCGGCGTGCTGATCGGCTCGCTGGTCTTGTTCTTCTGGCGCCGGATCGTGCAGGATAAGGAGGCCGTGCACTGGAGCGAGCCCACCCCGAGCGTGCCCGATCAGGAGGAGCTCGACGAGCTGTCGACACCTTCGGCAGTCCTTCCCGCCTAAGGAGGAACCCGTGAGCACCATTGTGGTCGGCTACGACCAGACGCCCGGATCGCAGCGGGCGCTCGAACGCGCCGCAACCCTGGCCAAGGCACTTGGAGCCAAGCTCGTGGTGACGAGCGTCACGCCGCTCATGGTGAGCATCGGTCGCTCAGGCGGTCCGATCGACCCCACCGACACGCCCGAGATGCATGCCCAGGAGCTCGACGCCGCCCGCTCCTACCTGGAAGGGCAAGGGATCACGGCCGACTACCGGCCGGCGGTCGGCGAGCCCGCCGACGCGATCGTGGAGCTGGCCGAGCAGGTCGGCGCGGAGATGATCGTCGTCGGCACCCGCGAGCCGAACCTGATCCAGCGACTGACCGGACAGAGCGTCAGCGAATCGGTCACGCATCACGCGCATTGCGACGTGCTGATCGTGCACGCGCCACACGCCTAGCGGTAGTCCGCCACGACCGCACGCGAGGTGCTCCCATATGGGTCGTGGCCGACCCCGGTGACCTCAGCGGTCGTGGTCGAGTCGGCCGTCGGGCTCTCGGATGTCAAGGTGGACGGCACCGATGTCATCTGGGCCGAAAGGCGTCCGAACGAGGGCGGCCGGACGCAACTCGTCCGCCAAACCGCTGACGGTGCGAAGGTCGATCTGCTCTCCGAAGGGCAGAACGCCCGCACCGCCGTGTACGAGTACGGCGGCGGGGCCTGGTGGGTCCGCGACCGGGTGCTCTGGTTCGCGGCCTGGGACGATCAGCGGCTGTACCGGCTCGACCTCGAGGCGGGGGAGCCGGCACCGATCACGCCCACCCCGGAGACCGAGCGTGGCGACCGCTACGCCGACGGCGACGTGAGCCCCGACGGAGCGTGGATCGCCTGCGTGCGGGAGCACCATCCGCCGGACGGTCGCGGGGCGGTGGACGTTCGCAACGAAATCATCCGGCTGAGCGCGCACGAGGAGTCGGAGCCGGAGGTGCTCGTGACCGGCCCGGACTTCGTGGCCGCCCCCCGCTGGAGTCCCGACGGCGACCGGCTGTGCTGGATCGAGTGGGATCACCCGAATATGCCCTGGGACGCGACCAGGCTCCTCGTGAGCGATCTGGCCGGCGGCGAGGATACGGTCGTGGCGGGCGGAGCCGGCGAGGCCTGCCAGGAGCCATGCTGGCAGGCCGACGGATCGCTGGTGTTCATCAGCGACCGCACCGGGTGGTGGAACCTCTACCGATGGTCCCCCGACGACGCGACGGTCACGCCGCTCGTCGAGATCGATGCCGAGATCGGCGAGCCGCCGTGGACGCTCGGGGGGTCTCGGTATGCGGTGCTGCCCGACGGCCGGATCGTGTTCGCGCGGTGGCGGGACGGGATCGACGGGCTCGCGGTCAGGCTGCCCGACGGCACCGTCTCGGATCTCGATCTCGGGTTCTCGTCGGTCTTCTGCGTCCGCACCGCCGGCGGCGCCTCGGTGGTGGTGACCGCCGGCACGCCGACCAGCGAGCCGTCGATCTCGTGCGTCGTGCTCGGAGACTCCGATGCCGTGAGCTCGATCTCCACGCTGCGTCCCACGCGCAATCTGGCCGATCTCGGCGTCGAGGTCGAGTACGTGTCGGCTCCCGAGCCGATCGCCTTCCCGTCCGCGGGCGGCCGCACGGCCTACGGCCTGTTCTACGCACCGACCAATCCGGCCTGCGCCCCGCCCGATGGCGAGCTGCCGCCGCTCCTGGTCCTGATCCACGGCGGTCCGACCGCCATGGCCGAGCCGCTGTTTCGCCTTGGGCTTCAGTACTGGACCAGCCGAGGCTTCGCGATCGTCGACGTCAACTACGCGGGCTCGACCGGCTACGGGCGGGCCTACCGCGATGCGCTCCGCGGCGCATGGGGCGTGGCCGACGTCGAGGATTGCCTGGCCGCGGCACGCTGGCTGGCGGAGCAGGGCCGGGTCGACCCAGCGCGGCTGTGCATCCGCGGCGGCTCGGCGGGCGGGTACACGACGCTGGCGGCGCTGGCGCGGGCGGACACGCCGTTCGCGGCCGGGGCCGACCTCTACGGCCTGGCCGACCTCGAGGTCATGGCCCGCGAGACGCACAAGTTCGAAAGCCGCTACCTCGACAGCCTGGTCGCCCCGCATCCGGAAGGGCGCGAGGTCTACCGCGAACGGTCGCCGATCCACCACGTCGATGCGTTCACGCGGCCCCTGATCGTGCTTCAGGGGCTGGAGGATCCGGTGGTGCCCCCGAACCAGTCCGAGATGATCGTGCAGGCCTTGCGCGAGAAGGGCGTCCCGGTCGCCTATGTGCCGTTCGAAGGCGAGCAACACGGGTTCCGGCGCGCGCAGAACATCCGCCGCGCGCTCGATGCCGAGCTCAGCTTCTACGCGCAGGTGTTCGGCTTCGAGTTGCCGGCCGCCGAGGGGATCGAGCCGGTCAATATCGACAACCTCTAAGCCTGGTCGCGCGCCGCCCATTCGAGGAGCGGCTCGAGCGAGAACACCGCGTCATCGATCCCGGCGTGCGGATCGCCGATCCGGGCAAACCGCGCCGGCACGGTGGCGATCGTGAAGTCGCGGGGATCCAAGCCGTCGTCGAGCTCGTCCCAGGCGATCGGCGTCGACACGGTGCCATATCGGTTTCCCCGCACCGAGTAGGCGGACGCGATCGTGTGGTCGCGCGCGTTCTGGTTGTAGTCGACGAACACCTTGTCGGGCGGGCGGTCCTTGCGCCACCAGGTCGTCGTGGCGTCGGCGGGGATCCGCCGCTCGACCTCGCGGGCGAAGGCCAGTGCGGCCTCGCGCACCTCGCCGAAGCCCCAGCGCGGCTCGATCCGCACATAGATGTGCAGGCCGTTCCCGCCCGAGGTCTTGGGCCAGCCGACCGCGCCGATCTCGTCCAGGACCTCGCGGGCGACGCGGGCGACCCGGCAAACCTGCTCGAAGCTCGCGTCGGGCATGGGGTCGAGATCGATCCGCCACTCGTCGGGCTTCTCCACGTTGGCGCGCCGGGAGTTCCACGGGTGGAACTCGACCGTGGCCATCTGCACGGCCCAGATCACGCTACCGAGCTCGGTCACGCACAGCTCGTCGGCGGTCCGGCCGAAGCGGGGGAAGTAGATCTCCACCGTCTGCACCCAATCCGGCGCGCCTTTCGGCAGGCGCTTCTGGTGGACCTTCTGGCCGTCGACGCCGTCCGGGAAGCGATGCAGCATGCACGGGCGCTCGCGCAGGGCGCGCACGATCCCGTCGCCGACGCTCATGTAGTAACGGGCGAGGTCGAGCTTGGTCTCGCCGCGGGCCGAGAAGTAGACCCGGTCCGGGCTGGAGATCCGGACGGTCCGCCCGTCGAGAACGAGCTCGACGGCTGGGCTGCTCTTGGCGGACGCGGCCACGGTCATCGGCAGCTTAGACCGCGACCGCGGCCGGATCTCATCGCGAGGCCGGCTGCAGGACCTGTTGCGCGGCGCGGATGCCGCTGCGGAGCGCTCCCTCCATCAGCCCATGCCACCCGCCGGCGGTGTGCTCGCCGGCGAACACGAGCGGCCCGACCGGCCCCGCCAGCGCGTTGCGGTCGAGCGGGACGACTGCCGACGCAGCCGAGTAGGCGCCCCGCACCCACGGATCCTCGGCCCACGTCGACAGGAGCACGGTGCCAACGTCGAGGTCGAGGTCGGGCCGCACGCGGGCGAGCACCTCGAGCCAACGATCGGGGCCGTCGGCGACCCCGAGCGCCTCGAGCGCCCCCGGCGAGCCGGCCAACGCGGCCACGAACGGCAGCGGCTTACCGTCGCGCCCGAGTTGGGTGTAGCACCAGAACCGGTCCGGGACCGAGAGCACCTGGCTCGGTGGCGCCGGGGTCCGCAGGCCGACGAACAGCTTCGCGGCCTGGCCGTAGCGAACCGCCGACTTCTCCGGCACGAGCGGCGGGTCGAACGCGATCCGGCCGAGCACCGACGCCGGAACCGCGATCACAGCGGCGTCTGCGACCGCCTCGTCTCCACCCGAGACCACCGAGACCCCGCGATCGTGCCACGCCACGCTCGACACCGGGGACGACAGCCGCACCGCGCCGTCGAGTCGACCCGCCAGCTCCCGGGCGATGCGATCGTTGCCGCCCGCCACCGTCCACGTGTCGAAGTCGCCGAACGCACCGGCGCCCTCGCTGAGCACCGAGGCGTCGAGATCGGTGGCGGGATACGCGCAGCTCACCTCGAGCCGCGCCTCGATCACCCCGGCCACGCCCGAATCGAGCTCGCGATCCCGCGCGAGCGTGTCGGCGAGGGTCCCGGCATGCTGCTCTGATCCGAGGCGCTTCACCGCACTGAGCACGTCCCCGCGAGACACCGGCGGGCCCCCACGGGGCTCACGATTGCCGTACAGGGTCCCCTTGCGCACGAGCGTCAACCCGAGCCGGTCGACAACGGCCAAAACGGTCCGATCGTGCGGCAGGATGAATTCGGCCCCGCGCTCGACCACGGCGCCGGCGAACGGAACCGACCATACCCGCCCGCCGACCCGGTCGCGAGCCTCGAAGACCTCGACCTCAGCCCCGGAGCGAACAAGCTCGTCCGCCGCCGCGAGCCCCGCGAACCCCGCCCCGACGACGATCGCCTTCACTCGGGTTCGATCTTCCAGCTGGGGATCTTGGCCAGCTCCTTCCGGTAGCGCCGCTTGTGGAACGGGTGCCCGAACATGCTCCAGGCGGTGGCGCCGAAGGCCACCACGATCAGTCCTCCGGCCGCCTGGCCGAGCACGATGAACACGACCACGCAGACCAGCGACAGCGTGGCGATCAGCAGCGGCACCCGGCGGTAGCGCAGTTGGGTGCGGCGTAGCGCCGCATACTCCTCGACCGGGATCTGGCGCGTGTTCCAGGTGCGGCCGCACTTCTCACACTTCCAGCGCTCTCCGTACTGGAGGTAGCGCTTTTCGCCGCACTCGCACGCGATCGTGATCCTCGGCCCGCGCCGAACCGAGCGCGGCAGCGGGGAATCCGCCTCGCTGGTCATCGCAACCGTCAGTGCGCCGGAGGCTCCCATCCCTCGAGCACCGGGCGCGTCCAGTCCGTGCCCACCGTCCGCGAGTCCTCCACCCACGGTCCGAGTTCGGGCTGGGGGAACTTGCAGTGGTGCTCCTTCAAGGCGATCCCGTACGAATTGCCCGATTGCAGGTGCTTGATCAGCACCTTGCGAGCGATGTCGTCCTCACGCCCGGCGGGGATCGGGAAGTAGATCTTCAAGAACGAGTTCGAGTAGCGGTCGAACACGGCCGGCACGCCGTCTTCCTCGAGCAGTGTCACATCCTCCAGCCAGTTGATGTCGGCTCCCGGCGTGGCGGCGAGCAGGTCGACGTCCTCGATCAGTGACATGTCCTCCTGGTAGGGGAAGCGCCGGCCGGCCAGATACTCGGCGTCGATCGAGACCTTGTACTCGGTCTCGCTCACGAGCCCACCTCCTCGCGCGTCGGTTCCAGGAAGTCGATCGGGTTCTCCACGTGGCGCTCGAGCAGCCGCTCGATCCGGGCGAGCGTACGCTCCTCGGACACGCCCGGGATGTAGTCGGTGCCGGCCAGCGGCACCCGGGCCATGGCCGCGGCCTCGGTGGTCAGCGCGCACAGGTCCTCGGGCTCCAGGCTGTGCACGTCGGTCTTCCCGCACGCCCGGGCCAGCATCTGGCACTCGAGCGTCATCGTGTGCAGGAAGTTGTAGACGCGCTGCGCCGCCTCGTCGACGACCAACCGCCGCCGCAATTCCGGATCTTGCGTGGTGATCCCGACCGGGCAGCGCCCGGTGTGGCAGTGGTAGCACTGGCCCGCCGGCACGCCGACGGTGCCCTCGTAGTCGGTGACGCCCGGGATCTCCTTGTTGCAGTTCAAAGCCATCAACGCCGAGTGGCCGATCGCGACGGCGTTGGCCCCGAGCGCCAGGCACTTGGCCACGTCGGCGCCGTTGCGGATCCCGCCGGCCACGATCAGGTCGATCTCATCCGCCATGCCGACGTCCTCGAGCGCGCGCCGCGCCTCGGGGATCGCCGCCATCAGCGGGATCCCGGTCTCCTCGGTGGCGATGTGCGGTCCGGCGCCGGTCGAGCCCTCGGCCCCGTCGAGGTAGATCGTGTCCGGGCCGCACTTGGCCGCCATGCGCACGTCGTCGTACACGCGCGCGGCGCCGAGCTTGAGCTGGATCGGGACCTCGTAGTTGGTCGCCTCGCGGATCTCCTGGATCTTCAGGCTCAGGTCATCCGGCCCGAGCCAGTCCGGATGCCGGGCCGGCGAGCGCTGGTCGATGCCTACCGGGAGCGAGCGCATCTCGGCCACCTGCTCGGTGACCTTCTGGCCCATCAGATGGCCGCCGAGCCCGACCTTGCAGCCCTGCCCGATGAAGAACTCGATGCCGTCTGCCAGCATCAGGTGATGCGGGTTGAAGCCGTAGCGGCTCTGGATGACCTGGTAGTACCACTTGGTCGACAGATCGCGCTCGGGCGGGATCATCCCGCCCTCGCCCGAGCAGGTCGCGGTGCCGGCCATCGACGCGCCCTTGGCCAGGGCCATCTTGGCCTCGAGCGACAGCGCGCCGAAGCTCATCCCGGTGATGTAGATCGGAATGTCGAGCTCGAGCGGCTTCTTGGCGAAGCGCGCGCCGAGCACGGTCCTGGTCGCGCACTTCTCCCGGTAGCCCTCGATCACGAACCGCGTCAGGGTGCCGGGCAGGAACATCAGCTCATCCCAGTGCGGGATCGGCTTGAACATCGAGAAGCCGCGCATCCGGTAGCGGCCGAGCTCGGACTTCACGTGGATGTCGTTCATCACCTCCGGGGTGAAGATCCGGCTGTGCCCAAGCTGGTTGCGGCGCGTGGGAGCGTTTTCGTCAGTGGCAGCCATCAGAGCACCATCTTCCTCTCGGACGGCTCGAGCGAGTCGTAGTTGTAGAGCTTCTTGCCGCACACGAACTTCTGGAGCTCCGGCGGATCGCCCAGGCCGTAGATGCTGAACTTGCGCATCACGAACTCCGTATCCGCGTCGGTCCACTCGCCCGGCACGCAGTCGATGCCGAGCGACGCGACCTTGCCGCCGACGTAGAGCACGCCGTCGTACATCGAGTCGCCGAGACCGTGGCCGACGTTGCCGCAGATGATCTGGCGCCCGCGCTGCATCATGAAGCCGGTCATCGACCCGGCATCCCCGAGGATGATCGCGGTGCCGCCCTTCTGGTCGATCCCGGTCCGCGCACCGACCTTGCCTTTGACGACCACGTCCCCACCCCGGAGCGCGGCGGCGGTAAGCGAGCCGGCGTTGCCGTCGATCACGCACACGCCGGACATCATGTTCTCGCACGCCGACCAGCCGACCCGGCCCGTGATGTGCACCTCGGGACCGTCGATCAACCCGCACCCGAAGTAGCCGAGGCTGCCCTCGAAGGTGATCTTGCAGCGGGCGAGGATGCCGACGCCCAGGGAGTGCTTGGCGCCCGGGTTGTGCACCGTCACCTCACGGACCCGCTCGTGATAGATCAGTCGTCGAAGCTCGAGATTGATCTGGCGCGTGGTGAGATTGCGGGCGTCGAAGCTGGCGCTGTCGCCGTCGATCTCGGCGACGTTCGGGATCGTCTCGTCGAGCTCGACCAGTCCACGCGGATCGAACCGCGCCGGCGGGGCTACCGTGTCCACACCATCACCTCGCTCTCGTACGGGTCATAGGTCTCGATCTCGCGGTCGATCACCGCCCGGATGGCGATCTCCTCGGAGGCCAGCACGACCATGTCGTCGCCCTCGTAGAGGACCAGCGGCTTGGCCGCCAACTCGTCCTTGGCCATGCCGAGCGCGTCGTCGGACACGCAGATGTACGTGAACACGCCGTCGAGATCCTCGAGGCTCATCCGCATGGCCTCCTTAAGCGTGGAGCCCTCGGCCATCTTCTGGGCCAGGTACACCGCGATGATCTCCGAGTCGCAGTCGGAGGCGAACCGGTGGCCCATGCGCTCCAGGCGCCGGCGCCACTGGTGGTAGTTCGTGAGCTGACCGTTGTGCACGACGGCGACGTCGGAGAACGGATAGGCCCAGTACGGGTGGGCGTTCGAGATGTCGACTTCGGACTCGGTGGCCATCCGCACGTGCCCGATCCCGTGCGTGCCAATGTAGCTGTCGAGCTTGTAATCGCCGCCCACGGTCTGGGCGTCGCCGAGGTCCTTGATGATCTCGAGCGCCGAGCCCGCGCTCAGGACCTCGGCGCCAGGAACCGACTCGACGTAGTCGGCCAGGTGCTTGAGGTCGCCGGTGTAGTCGAGCGCGGCAGCGATCGTGTACTCGTTGATGTCCTCGATCGAGTGGAGCGCTGCGCCGGCGGCGCGGATGCGGGCCTTGACCTCCTCGCGGCGGCGCCGGAGCCGGTCGGCGTACTCGATGTCGCCGTTCGAATTGGCGTCAGCCAGCTTGACCCGCATGACCAGATCGCTGGTCGGGCGGCGGTACAGCGCGTAGCCGGTCGAGTCTGGGCCGCGGTGCTTCATCGACTGGAGCATCCGCGTCATGTCCGCGCCCAGGCGATGGGCGCCGTTGCCGTTGCGGTAGATGATCCCGGCGATCCCGCACATGGCTAGGGGAGCACCTCGAGGTACTCGTCGCGCTCCCAGTCGGTGACCGCGGCCAGGTAGCGCTCCCACTCGTCGCGCTTGTACCAGTCGAACACCTTGTACAGACGACCCGGAATGGCGGCCTGGATCGTCTCGTCTTGCGCGAGGGCGTTGAGCGCGGCGCCCAGGCTCTCGGGCACCCGCTCGATCTGCGCTCCCTGCTGGAGCAACTCGTAGGTGTTGCCCTGCTGGGGCGGTCCCGGGTCGAGCTTGCGCCGCACGCCGTCGAGGCCGGCGTGGAGCAGCGCGGCGGTGGTCATGTACGGGTTGCAGCTCGAATCCACCCCCCGGTACTCGAACCGGCCCCCGGTGGCGACACGCACGGTGGTCGTGCGGTTCTGCCAACCCCAGTTCTTGTAGATCGGGGCCCAGAAGCCGGTGTCCCACATTCGGCAATACGAGTTCACGGTCGGATTGCCGATGCACATCAGCGCGCCGAAGTGCTCGAGCATCCCGCCGAGGAAGTGGCGGGCGATCTCTGACAGCTGCGCCGGCCCCTCGGGGTCGTGGAACACGTTGACGCCGTTCTCGTCGACCAGCGTGAAGTGGTGGTGGTGGCCGTTGGCCGACACGCCGGTGAACGGCTTGGGCATCCACGTCGGCAGCACGCCGTGCTTGCGACCGACCGCGGCGCATACCTGGCGGTAGGTGGTCAGGTTGTCGGCCGTCCGCACGGGCCGGTCGAAGCGGAAGTTCAACTCGAGCTGGCCCGGCGCGTCCTCGTGGTCGCCGTAGCTCATGTCGAGTCCGAGCTGCTGGCCCCAATCGACCACGTCGAGCAGCACCGGACGGAGCTCCTCGAACTGGTGGATGTGGTAGCAGTAGGGCTTGGTCACGCCCTCGGGCAGCTGACCGTCCTCGGGCTTCTTGAGCCACATCGTCTCGGGCTCGATCCCGATCAGGAACGAGTAGCCGAGCTCCTGCTCGAACTCGTGCGCCACCCGCTTGAGGTTCTGCCGGCAGTCGGCGTCGAGCAGCTCGCCGGTCTCGGTGTCGTAGCAGTCGCAGTAGACGCGGGCCACCCGCGGATCCCAGGGGAGCTGGGCGAACGTGTCGAGGTCGGCCACCGCGGCCAATTCGGACTCCTCGGGACCGAACCCGATGTAGTTGCCGGCGCGGTCGGTGAACAGGTTCGCGGTGGCGCCGTAGACGAGCTGATAGCCCTTCTCCGCCACCTGGGAGAAGAAGGTGGAGACCACGCCCTTGCCCATCACCCGGCCGGTGACCGAGACCTGCTGGAAGAACACGTACTTGATGCCCTGAGCCTCGATCCGGCGCGTGATCTCCTCGATCTTCTCGCGCCGCCCGGGCGCGTTGCGCGCCTCCTCGAGCGTCGCCGGCGCCGGCGCGATGCGCGGGCTGGCGAGCACCGTCTCGACGGTTCCGCCCAGCGGCACCGTGGTCGCACTCGGGTCACCGCCGTCGACTGCTACCGCCATGTCCTCTCCTTTCGTCGCCGCCCACCTCACGCTCCCGCTCGGGCCCCGGCATGCCGGCACCCGTTGTACAAATTCGTACAGGCGCGGTTATACCAGTTGCCGGGGGTCGAGGCAAGCGTCGCGGGCGGGTCCCGCCCGGATCACGCGGCGCCGATCCCGAGCCGCGTGCCCGGGCGCTCGCCGCAACCGATCCAGCCCCGTCGCAGTTGGGCCGGCGAGGGCGAGTCGGACGCCATCAGCTCGGGCACGCTGACCGAGCGCAGATGGCGCCGGCGCAGGTACGGGAGCAGGATGCCCAGCGCGCGGATGGTCTGTCCGCGGTTCTCGTGCAGCTCGACGATCGCGCCCGGGCGCAGGCCGGCTTCGACGAGCCGGGCGATCTGCGCCCAGTTCGCCCCGAGCGAGTCCCGCGAATCGACGCTCCAGAGGACCTCCAGCAGGCCGAGACGCCTGGCGATTCGCGCCACCGAAGCGTCGGCCGCCTCGTAGGGCGGGCGCCACAGGTCGACCTGCTGCCCCGACTCGCGCCTGATCAGCTCCGCGGTGCGCTCGAGCTGACTGGTCACCTGCGCGGAGGCGAGCGTCGCGAGGTCGGGGTGCGTGTAGGTGTGGTCGCCGAGCGCCCCGACTCGCAGCTCGCCCCGGAGATAGCCGGGGAACGCGTCGATGCTCTTGCCGACGACGAAGAACGTCGCGCGCTCGCCGGCCTGGCGGAGCTTCTTGAGCGCCAGGTGCGTGTACACGCCGGGTCCGTCGTCGAACGTGAACGCCACCTCGTCGCCCCGCGGACCGCCGCAGTAGACCGGCAGGCCGAGTGCGATCAGCCTCCGTATCTCGGCGTTGCCCGCCGCCATGACCGCCCTCAGGCCGGC
>DATFDC010000086.1:0-15023 GCA_035252415.1 Solirubrobacteraceae bacterium | reverse complement strand
ACGCCGACCCACGCCGCGGCGCGCATCCGGACTGGGGCACGCTGGTGTTCAACTTCGGGCGCCACGAGGTCCGCAACTTCCTGATCGCCAACGCCCTATACTGGCTCGAGGAGTTCCACGTCGACGGCCTGCGCGTCGACGCCGTCGCCTCGATGCTCTACCTCGACTACTCGCGCCGCGAGGGCGAGTGGGTGCCCAACGAGTTCGGCGGCCGCGAGGACCTCGACGCGGTCTCGTTCCTCAAGGAGTTCAACGAGGTGGTCTACGGCCGGGAGCCCGGGGCCCTCACCGCCGCCGAGGAGTCGACCGCCTGGCCGGGCGTCTCACGCCCGACCTACCTGGGCGGCCTGGGCTTCGGCTTCAAGTGGAACATGGGCTGGATGCACGACACGCTGGGCTACTTCGAGCAGGACCCGATCTACCGCCGCTATCACCACCACGAGCTGACCTTCAGCCTGATGTACGCGTTCAGCGAGAACTTCATCCTGCCGCTCTCGCATGACGAGGTCGTGCACGGCAAGGGGTCGCTGTACGGGAAGATGGCCGGCGGCGACAAGTGGCAGAAGCTGGCCAACCTGCGCTCGCTGTATGCCTACATGTGGGCCCATCCGGGCAAGAAGCTCCTGTTCATGGGCTCGGAGCTGGCCCAGGAGGCCGAATGGAGCTACGAGCGCTCGCTCGACTGGCACCTGCTCGAGAACCCCGACCACGCCGGCATCCAGGCGCTCGTGCGCGACCTGAACCGGATCTACCGCGAGGAGCCCGCGCTGTGGGAGATCGACTCCGATCCGTCGGGCTTCTGGTGGCTCGAGCCCAACGACGCGGACTCGAACGTGCTGTCGTTCGCCCGCGCGTCGAAGCCGGACGCGAACGGCGATCGCCGGATCATCGTGTTCGCCGCGAACCTCTCGCCGGTTCCGCGAACCGGCTACCGCCTCGGACTCCCGCGCGCCTGTCGCTGGAAGGAGGCGCTGAACACCGACTCGACCTTCTACGGAGGTAGCGACGTGGGCAACATGGGCGGCCTGGAACCCGAGCCGATCCCGTGGCACAACCAGCCCGTGTCAGCGCTGGTCACGCTGCCGCCACTCGCGGCAGTGTGGTTCATTCCAGAAGCACAGTGAGCCTCGCCATGTCCGTGCCCGTCGAGTTCGGCGCCGCCGAATACCCCTGGGAGCGCCCGCTCGGGGCGTGGCCGCGCGCCGACGGTAACGCCGAGTTCCGAGTGTGGGCGCCGCGCGCCGACCGGATCTCGTTGCGTGTGGCCGGACGCGACGTCGTGCTGGAGGACGCCGGCTACGGCGTCTACGAGGCCGAGGTGCCCGCGCAGGCCGGCGACGACTACTGGTACTGCGTGGAGGGCCAGACCTACCCGGACCCGGCCTCGCGCTGGCAACCCGAGGGCATCCGGGGACCGTCCCGGATCGTCGAGATGCCGCCGCCGGCGTCGTCCTTCGGGGCGCCGTCGATGCGCGAACTGGTCATCTACGAATTTCATATAGGGACTTTCACGCCGCAAGGGACCTTCGAAGCCGCCATCGAGCATCTGCCCCGGTTAGCGGAGCTCGGCATCACCGCGATCGAGGTCATGCCGGTGGCCGAGTTCCCCGGGCATCATGGCTGGGGCTATGACGGCATCTACATCTCGGCCACGCAGTCCACGTATGGCGGGCCGCACGAGTTTCGCCGGCTCGTCGACGCCGCCCACGACGCGGGTCTGGCCGTGATCCTCGACGTCGTCTACAACCACGTCGGCGCGTCGGGGACGCCGGCCCTCGAGGCGTTCGGGCCGTATTTCACCGACAAGTACGAGACGCCGTGGGGCCGGGCCATGAACTACGACGACGCCGACTGCGACCCGGTGCGCGAGTTCGTTGCTCAGAGCGCGGTCGGCTGGATCCGCGACTTCGGCGTCGACGGCCTGCGCCTCGACGCGATCCACGCGATCGTCGACTCGAGCGCCGAGCACCTCGTGGAAGCGGTGGCCCGGCGCGTGCACGAGGTGCGCGAGGACGCGCTGGTCATCGCCGAGAGCGGTATGAACGATCCCCGCGTGATGCGCGACCGGAGCCTCGGCGGCTGGGGCTGCGACGGCGCCTGGGCCGACGACTTCCATCACTCGCTGCGCGCGCTGGTCACCGACGAGCGCGAGGGCTACTACGAGGAGTTCGGCGCGGTGGCCCAGCTCGCCAAGGCCTTCCACCGGCCCCACGTCCACGACGGCATCTACTCGAGCTTTCGCCGCCGGCGCTTCGGCGCACCGGCCGACGACGTGCCGCCCGACCGGTTCGTGGTGTTCGACCAGAACCACGACCAGGTCGGCAATCGCGCGCTCGGGGACCGTCTGCCGCCGGCCGCCCGGCCGTTGGCCGCGTTCTGCACGCTGCTCTCCCCGTTCGTCCCGCTGCTGTTCATGGGCGAGGAGTACGGCGAGGACGCGCCGTTCCAGTTCTTCACCGACCACATCGATCCGATGATCGCCGACGCCACCCGGGACGGCCGGCGCGAGGAGTTCGCGTCGTTCACCTCGTTCGCGGCTGAGGAGATTCCCGATCCGCAGGATCCGCAGACGTTCGAGCGCTCGAAGCTCACGCGCCGCGTCGACCGCTCGCTCGCCGATATGTACGCGCGCCTGCTTAAGGTGCGCCGGCGCCTCCCGCCGACCGAACCCGACGCGATCGACTTCGACGAGGACGCGCGCTGGCTGCGGGTGCGCCGCGGTCGCTTCGAGCTGATCGCGAACTTCAACCCGTCGGAGCGCCAATCGATCGCCTGCCGGGGGACGAGCGTCGAGCTGGCCACGCACGGCGAGCCGGCGATCGCCGACGGAGCCGTCGAGCTCGAGCCCATGTCGGGAGCGCTGGTCGCTTGAGCGAGATCGAGGTCTGGCCGGGCCGCCCGTTCCCGCTCGGCGCCACGTGGGACGGAGGCGGCACGAACTTCGCGCTGTTCTCAGAGCACGCCACCGGGGTCGAGCTGTGCCTGTTCGACGACGAGGACAACGAGACGCGCGTCCCGATGACCCAGCGGACCGCGCACAACTGGCACTGCTACCTGCCCGAGGCAGGACCCGGACTGCGCTACGGCTTCCGCGTGGACGGTGCCTACGCCCCCCAGGAGGGACACCGGTTCAACCCGGCCAAGCTGCTGCTGGACCCGTACGCAAAGTCGATCGACGGGGTGGTCGACTGGGCCCACGACGCCAACGTGCTCCCCTACGTCCCGACCGGCGAGGAGGACGCCGATCTGGAGCCCGACGACGAGGACGACGCGGCCGCCATGCCCAAGTCGGTCGTGATCGACGATGCGTTCATCTGGGAGGGGGACCGGCCGCCGGACATACCGTGGGCCGACACGGTGATCTACGAGACGCACGTCAAGGGCTTCACGATGCGTCATCCCGAGGTGCGCGAGGACCTGCGCGGCACATATGCCGGGCTGGCCTCCGAGCCGGCCCTCGCCTACCTGCAGGACCTCGGCGTGACCGCGGTCGAGTTGTTGCCCGTGCACCACATCTCCGACGAGTCGTTCCTCGCCGAGAAGGGACTGCGCAACTACTGGGGCTACAGCACGATCGGCTATCTGGCGCCGCACTGCGAGTACGCCGCCACCGGCTGCCGGGGCGAGCAGGTCCGCGAGTTCAAGGGGATGGTCAAGGCGCTTCACCGCGCCGGCATCGAGGTGATCCTCGACGTGGTCTACAACCACACCGCCGAGGGCAACCACCTGGGTCCGATGCTCTCGTTCAAGGGCGTGGACAACTCGGCCTACTACCGGCTGGTGCCCGACGACCCGCGCTTCTACATGGACTTCACCGGCACCGGCAACTCGCTGAACCCGGTGCAGCCCAGCGTGCTCCGGCTGATCATGGACTCGCTGCGCTACTGGGTGATCGAGTGTCACGTCGACGGGTTCCGCTTCGACCTGGCCTCTGCCCTGGCCCGGGAGTTCTTCGACGTCGACCGGCTGTCGGCGTTCTTCGACGTGATCCACCAGGACCCGGTGCTCTCGCAGGTCAAGTTGATCGCCGAGCCGTGGGACGTCGGCCCGGGCGGCTATCAGGTCGGCAACTTCCCGGTCCTCTGGTCGGAGTGGAACGGCGTCTACCGCGACGTCATGCGCGACTACTGGCGGGGCTTCGCCAACTGCGGCGATTTCGCCGAGCGCCTGTCCGGATCCTCGGACCTGTACGAGGCCGACGGCCGCGACCCGTTCGCCTCGATCAACTTCATCACCGCCCACGACGGCTTCACGCTGCGCGACCTGGTCTCCTACAACGAGAAGCACAACGAGGCCAACGGCGAGGACAACCAGGACGGCACCGACGACAACCGCTCCTGGAACCACGGCGCCGAGGGCGAGACCGACGACCCTGAGATCAACGCTCTGCGCGTGCGCCAGCAGCGCAACTATCTGACCACGCTGCTGCTCTCGCAGGGCACACCGATGCTGCTCGGCGGCGACGAGATCGGACGCACGCAGCACGGCAGCAACAACGCCTGGTGCCAGGACAACGAGATCTCCTGGTACGACTGGGGCGCGATCGACTGGAAGCTGCACGACTTCAGCCGGCGGCTGATCCGCCTGCGCCGCGAGCATCCGGTGTTCCGCCGCAGCACGTTCCTCCGCGGCAAGCAGGTCAAGGACTCCGGCCTGCCCGACGTGTGGTGGTTCCGCGCCGACGGCAACAAGATGACCCGCCGTGACTGGCAGGGCGGCGAGCACGTGCTCGGGATGTTCCTCAACGGCAAGGAGATCCTCACGCCGGGACCGCGCGGCGAGGACGTCGAGGACGACTCGTTCATCCTGCTGTTCAACGCCGAGGGCGAGGACCGGACGATCACGCTGCCGCGCCGGCGCTTCGGTGCGCAGTGGGCGCTCGAGCTGTCGACCGCGGACCCCGAGGCCGAGCCCGACTCGAGCCGCCACGGGGCGCGGACCGAAGTCCCGGTGACGGCGCGCTCGATCGTGGTGCTCAAGCGGGTGGCGTGAACGCCGAGCTGCGCGCCACCTACCGGTTGCAGCTGACCTCGTCGTTCGGCTTCGCGTCCGCGCGCGCGCTCGTGCCCTACCTGCGCGACCTCGGGATCTCCCACCTGTACCTGTCGCCGTCGTTCCAGGCTCGCGCCGGCTCCACGCACGGCTACGACGTGATCGACCCCCGGCGGGTGTCGGACGACCTCGGCGGCGAGTCCGAACTACGCGCACTGTCCGGGATCGCCCGCGACGCGGGCCTCGGCGTGATCCTCGACGTCGTGCCGAACCACATGGCGGCGGACGACGCCAATCGGTATTGGGCCGATCCCGGTCTGCGCGAGAAGTTCTTCGATGTGGAACCGGACACCGGCGTGTACCGGCGGTTCTTCGACATCGGCGATCTGGCCGGCGTGCGCCAAGAGGATTCTGAGGTATTCGAGGAGACGCACCAGTTGGCGATCTCGCTGGTCCGGGACGGGGTGATCGACGGCCTGCGGATCGATCACCCCGACGGGCTGGCCGATCCGGCGGGGTATCTGTCGCAGTTGCGTGATGGAGGTGTTGACCGCGTCTGGGTCGAGAAGATCCTCGACCCCGGCGAGCCCCTGCGCGACTGGCCGGTGTCCGGGACCGTCGGCTACGAATTCCTCAACGACGTCTGCGCGCTGTTCGTCGACCCGAACGGTGAGGCGCCGCTGACCGCCCTGTGGGAGCAGGTGTCCGGCGACGCGCGACCGTTCGGCGAGGTCGCGCACGAGGCCAAGCTCGAGCAGGTTCGCGGCCCGTTCGCTCAGGACGTCGAGCGCCTGCTGCGCGAAGCCGGTTCCGATGCTCCCGACCGGTCCGACCTCGAGCACGCGCTCGCGTCGCTGCCCGTGTACCGCACATACGTCGAAGCTGAGGCAGGCCGCGTGACCGACGACGACCGCCGC
Organism: Solirubrobacteraceae bacterium; assembly: GCA_035252415.1. GTDB lineage: Bacteria > Actinomycetota > Thermoleophilia > Solirubrobacterales > Solirubrobacteraceae > Palsa-465. The sequence continues at coordinate 9,114 of DATFDC010000086.1, read as the reverse complement.
GCGATCGCGGAGTCCGGCATGGACCCGGACATCGCGTCGAAGCTGCTGCTGGAGACGACCGCGGCGCCGGGGTTCGTCACACGCTTCCAGCAGACCACGCCGGCGATCATGGCCAAGGGCGTCGAGGACACCGCGTTCTACCGCTACGGCCGGCTGCTGGCGCTGAACGACGTGGGCGGCGACCCGTCGCGCTTCGGCATCGACGTCTCGACGTTCCACGCAGGCAACGCCGAGCGCGCGGAGCGCTTCCCGCTCAACCTGCTCACGACGATGACCCACGACGCCAAGCGCTCGGCCGACGTGCGCGCGCGCATCGGCGCCCTCGCCTCGATGCCCTCCGAGTGGCAAACCCATGTCGAACGCTGGTTCGAGCTCACCGAGGATCTGCGCTCCGACGACGGCGCCCCCGACGACGCGGAGCGCTACTTCCTGTTCCAGACGCTGGTCGGCGCGTGGCCGATCGCCGCCGAGCGGATCGAGGAGTACCTCGAGAAGGCCCTGCGCGAGGCCAAGCGCAACACGAACTGGGTCGAGCAGAACCACGACTGGGAGGCCGCGGTCAAGCGTTTCGGTCGCGCGCTGTACGACGAGCGCACGTTCCTCGACGACTTCGAGCCGTTCGTGGCCCGCGTGGCTGGGGTCGGCGATCGCGCCGCGCTCGGCCAGCTCGTGCTCAAGCTGACCGCGCCCGGGATCCCCGACGTCTACCAGGGCGACGAGCTGCCGTTCCGCGCGCTGGTCGATCCCGACAATCGCCGACCGGTCGACTTCGACTGGCGTCAGGCCATGCTGCGGCGGCTGATGGGTGGCACCCCGCCGGTGGCCCAGATCCGCAAGATGTTCGTGACGCTCCGCCTGCTCGGCCTGCGCGGCCGGCGACCGGCGCCGTTCGCCGGCGGCTACGAGCCGGTCGAGGCCGGCCCCGCAGCGTGCGCGTTCCTGCGCGGCGGCGATGTGCTCGTCGTGGTCGGCGTGCGCGCGGGGCCGAATTACGAGGGCACGCTCACCGACCTGCCGGGCGGACGCTGGCGCGACTTGCTCCGGGGCGAGGAGCGCTCGTTCAATGGGCGAGACGCGGTGGCGCGCCTGGTCGGCGAGCACGGCGTGGGCGTGTTCGAGCGGCTCTGACCCCCGGGCCAGCCGCGAGCTCCGCTAAGGGGACGTCCCGACCACGCGGCCCGCCGCGTCGTAGGCGATCATCCCGACCGGGTCGTTGCGAATCGTCGTCAGTGATTTCTTCGGCACGCTCTGCACGACCCAGGCCAAGCGGGCACGAGCATGGAAGCGCGCGGGAAGGGGGTGGGTCCGTGCCCGCAAGTTCCGCCCGTTCTCCAGCGTGATCACCACCGTGGTCGCCCGGGTGTCCACCAGCGCCTCCCACGCCTGCACCGCGTGGGACTTCGCTCCGACTCCGCTGCCGAAGCTGATCGCTCCGTTGGAACCGTTGCGATGCACATCGCCCGGGAAGAAGCACGTGCTGCCGCCCGAGTTCCGGCGCGTCGGAGGGATGCGGGCGCCGAAGTCGATGCAAAAGCCCAGCCTGCCGTCGCCGGCGCGCGCGTCGCTCGCGGTGAGCTGCCACACGAACTGTCCGGAATGCCCGCTGGCCAGCACCGAGGATCGCCCGAGCGCGGTGGGCGCCGCGAACCCGAGTACGACGACACTGACCAGGGTGCCGGCGAGCTTCATCTCGCGCATCATGGCCATCAGACGTCTGATGGCGTCAGGACCTTCCCGTGACGCGGGTCGGTCCGGGTCGTGTGGACGTGCGTCAGTCCAGCTCGCGCAGCAACGCGTCGAGATCGAGGTCCGGACCGAACTGCGGGATGGAGTGACCCTGCTCGTCGCGCGGCCACTCCTCGGGCGGCCGGTCCCACATCAGCTCGAGCGTGTTGCCGTCGGGGTCGACGATGTAGATCGCCTCGTGGGTGCCGTGATCTGAGGCCTGCCGGATCGGCCAGTCGGCCTCCCTGAGCCGGCGGTACGCGTCGGCCAGCGCCCTTCGCGTCGGGTAGGCGATCGCCACGTGGTGCAGGCCGGTCACTCCGTCGGGCGTCGGCGGACCCCCACGAGACTTCCAGGTGTTGAACCCCAGGTGGTGGTGATAGCCGCCGGCCGAGACGAACAGGATGTCGCCGGTCGTATCCCAGCCCGGCACGTCGCGCGCCTCGGCGATGACGTCGAAGCCGAGCACGCCGACGTAGAACTCACGGATCCGATCGATGTCCGAGGTCCGCAGGTGGGTGTGTCCGATCCGCACGCCCGGGTCGATCGGGTCGGGCGCGCGCGAGATCGGGTTGATGCTGCCCTGCGGACCCGTCATGACACGCAATGGTGTCACGAAGCGCGCGTAGTCGATAGGGTCCCCGCCCGGCGATGCGCGTCCTCATCATCTCCTGGGAGTACCCGCCGGTGATCGAGGGCGGCCTCGGCCGCCACGTCCGCAAGCTGTCCGAGAGCCTGGTCCGCGATGGCATCGAGGTGCATGTGCTGACTCGGGGTGGCGGCCGCCTGCCGGCCGAGGCCGACCAGCACGGAGTGCGCGTGCACCGGGTGCGCGAGCCGCAGTTCCCCCGCGATCCGAGCGCGTTCGTCCGGTGGGTCGACGCGATGAACGCCGACATGCACGCCCTGGCCGCCGAATTGTGCGAGCGCTTCGAGTTCGACCTGGTGCACTCCCACGACTGGCTGGTGGCCGGCGCCGCGGCCCGGGCGGCCCGCCAGATCGAGCGGCCGTGGCTGGTCACAGTCCACGCCACCGAGTTCGGCCGCCATCAGGGCTGGGTCCAGAACCACCCCCAGTCCCACATCCACGCCGCCGAGCGGGCCATGGTCCGCCGGGCCGATCACGTGATCACCTGCTCGCGCTACATGCGCGTCCACGTGGCCAACGTGTTCGGGGTGCGACCGGCCAAGATCACCGCAATCCCCAACGGGATCGACCCCCGCGACCTCGAGCCGGTGGCCGCCGATCTCGCGGCCCTGCGCTTGAAATACGCGGCCCCGAAGGATCTCCTGGTACTGCTGGTCGGGCGCCTGGTCTACGAGAAGGGCTTCCACCTTGCCCTCGATGCGCTCGCCCCGATCGTGCGCCGCCGGGGCGGGGTGCGCTTCGTGGTCGCCGGCACCGGGACCGCCGAGGCCGAGCTCAAGCGCCAGGCGCGTCGCCTGGGCCTGACCGACCACGGAGTGTTCCTGGGCTGGGTGGGCGACGACATGCTCCACTCGCTCTACCGGGTGTCCGACCTGTGCATCGTGCCGTCGATCTACGAGCCGTTCGGGCTGGTCGCGCTCGAGGCCATGGCCTCCGGATGCCTGTGCGTGGTCGCCGACACCGGTGGCCTGCGCGAGGTGGTCCCGGTCGACGGCACCGTGGGCCTGCGCTTCCCCTCCCGCGACGCCACCGCGCTCGGTGCCGTACTCGAGCGGGTCCTCACCGACGATGGCACCCGCGCGCAACTGGTCGCCGAGGCGCGCGAACACGTCCTTCGCTTCGACTGGACCGAGGTGGCGCGGCGCACGGCGGAGATCTACGACACCATGGCCGCCGGAGCCATCACGCCGGCGCGGTGAAGCGCCACCGCTCCATAACGGAAGGCGTAGCCTTCCGCGCGGTGAGACCAGGTCGGAGCAGGAACAGAACCCGTCCCGCGGTGGTCGGCATGATGCTGGCGCTCGGTCTGGCGCTGACCGGCGCGGGCGCCGCCGGAGCCGCCGGCGTGCACTTCACCCACTGCGGCACGCTCCGGGGCCCGGGGGCCCGGTTCACGATCCTGGCCTACCACGCGCGCTGCGGCACGGCCAGGCGAGTGTTCACCGCTCTGTTCGCCGGGAAGGGCCGACGTCGCACCGTGGCCGGGAAGATCGACCGGGTGATCGACGGCTGGATCTGCGGCAGCGGCGCGGGCGGCTTCGGCTGCGGCAAGCTGGGCCCGCACGGGACGATCCTGCCGTACAACCCGCGGCAACCGGTCATCAACGCGGAGGCAGGGGCCCCGGCCCCTCCCGTCATGCACGGCCCGCCCTGCACGAAGAAAGCGCTCGCCGCCGGGCTCAGGAGGGGCGCCAACAAGCTCCCCGGCGATCTGATCGAGGGCTGGCGTTGCGCGGGGCGGTGGGCGATCGCCGTGGTTCTGGACGGGGTCGATGACGTCCCGGCGCTGTTCCACGCCCGAGGCAATCGCTGGTTCACCGTCGACCGAACGAAGCCCTGCAACAACCACGCCGTCCCCAAGAAGATCTACGCGTCGGCCTGCCTGGCCAGCTAGCAGCGCCCCGGCCGCCCCCGATCCCGGACTTTGGCGCTGCACCTGACAAATACGGGAGTGGATCGCCAAAGTCCGTGAGCAAGCGAAGGGCCCGGCGTCGCCGCCGGGCCCTCGCACAACTAGCGTCTGCTTGTCAGCAGCGGATTACATCATCCCCGACATGTCGGGCATGCCACCGCCACCGCCGCCGGACTCCTTCTCCGGGACCTCGGCCACGATGGCCTCGGTGGTCAGGATGTTCTTGGCGATCGACGCGGCGTTCTGGAGCGCGGAGCGCGTCACCATGGCCGGGTCGATGATGCCCTCCTTGACCAGGTCGACGATCTCGCCGGTCGCGGCGTTCAGACCCTCGCCCTTCTTCGACTTGCGCACGTCGTTGACCACGACCGAGCCCTCGAGCCCGGCGTTCTCGGCGATCTGACGCAGGGGCTCCTCGAGCGCACGCCGCACGATCCGCGCGCCGGTCTGCTCGTCGGCCTCGGTGAACGAGTCGAGGTCGAGCGCCTTCTGAGCGTTCAGGAGCGCGACGCCGCCACCGGGGACGATGCCCTCCTCCAGCGCAGCGCGCGTGGCCTGGAGCGCGTCCTCGACGCGGTGCTTCTTCTCCTTCATCTCTGTCTCGGTGGCCGCGCCGACCTTGACCACGGCAACGCCGCCCGACAGCTTGGCAAGGCGCTCCTGGAGCTTCTCCTTGTCGAAGTCGGAGTCGGTGTTGTCGATCTCGGTCTTGATCTGGTTGATGCGGCCCTTGATCGCGTCGCTGTCACCGGCACCGTCGACGATCGTCGTGGTGTCCTTGGCGATGACCACGCGACGCGCGCGGCCGAGCTGCGAGATCTGCGTGTTCTCGAGCTTGAGGCCCATCTCCTCGGTGATCACCTCGCCGCCGGAGAGGATCGCGATGTCCTCGAGCATGCGCTTGCGGCGATCGCCGAAGCCCGGAGCCTTGACCGCGACGCCGGTGAACGTGCCGCGGAGCTTGTTGACCACGAGCGTCGCGAGCGACTCGCCCTCGACGTCCTCGGCGATGATCAGCAACGGCTTGCCGGACTGGATGGTCTGCTCGAGCACCGGCAGCAGGTCACGGACCGAGCCGATCTTCTGGTTGGCGATGAGGATGTAGGGATCCTCGAGGACGGCCTCCATGCGGTCCTGGTCGGTGACCATGTACGGCGAGATGTAGCCCTTGTCGAACTGCATGCCCTCGGTGAACTCGAGGTCCATGCCGAAGGTCTGGCCCTCCTCGACGTTGACCACGCCGTCCTTGCCGACCTTCTCGATCGCGTCGGCGATCACGTCGCCGATCTCCTCGTCGCCAGCCGAGATCGTCGCCACGCGGGCGATCTGGTCCTTGCCGGAGATCTCGGTCGACTGCGACTCGATGTTCTTGACCACGTCGTCGACGGCCTTCTCGATCCCGCGCTTGAGTCCAAGCGGGTTGGCGCCGGCGGCGACGTTCTTCAGGCCCTCGCGGACGATCGACTGAGCCAGCACGGTGGCCGTCGTCGTGCCGTCGCCGGCCACGTCGTTGGTCGCCGTGGCGACCTCGCGCACGAGCTGCGCGCCCTGGTTCTGGAAGACGTCCTCGACCTCGATCTCACGCGCGATCGTCACACCGTCGTTGGTGATGGTCGGCGCGCCGAACTTCTTGTCGAGGACGACGTAGCGGCCCTTGGGGCCGAGCGTCACCTTGACGGCGTTGGCTACCGCGTCGACGCCCTGCTCGAGCGCCTTACGGGCCTCCGCCTCGTACTTCAGTTCCTTGTGTGCCATATCTGTTTCAGTTCTCCTGGGGGAACGGGGTTACGACTGGACCTTGGCCAGCACGTCGGACTCGCGGAGGACGAGGAGCTCCTCGCCGTCGACCTTGATCTCGGTTCCGCCGTACTTGCTGTAGAGGACCTCGTCGCCCTCTGAGACGTCGAGCGGAGTGCGCTTGCCGGTGTCCTCGTTGACCTTGCCGTCGCCGACCGCCAGGACCTTGCCCTTCTGGGGCTTCTCCTTCGCGGTGTCGGGCAGGACGATGCCACTGGCGGTCGTCTCCTCCTCCTCGATCGCCCGCACGATCAACCGATCGCCAAGGGGCTTGAGCTTCATGTGATGCAACCTCCAGTTGGAAGTGGTTGGTGCCGGTGTTGGTATTGGCACTCCTCCCACGAGAGTGCCAACGGCAAATATAGCTTCTTCCGAGCCGGTTTCAAGGATTTCTTGGCACTCGCATCATAAGAGTGCCAAGGCGGGTGCTGCGCGATACTCGCGGGCGCCGTGTTGCTCGCCGCGAGCTCCCCCGCCCACCAGTTCTTCACGATCTTCGGCGCGGTCCTCGCCGGGATCGGCCTGATCTTCCTGCTGGTCGGCTGGATCCTCCATCGAACCTCGCGCCACTTCCGCGGACCGGCCGAGCGCACCGAGGGCAGGATCGTCGGCTTCGACACCAGCACCCCGGGCGCGATGCGCATCCCGCGAGGCCGCGTGCGCGTGAGCACCTGGAGCAACTTCGTGGGCTCCGGCCCGATCTACCGGCCCACGGTCGAGTTCACGACTGCGGATGGAGCCCAGGTCACGGCGACCTCGCCGTTCGGGACCAACCCCCGGCCGGGCCACGTCGGCGACACCGTGACCGTGCTCTACGACCCCGGCAACCCCCAGCGCATCCGAGTCGAGACCCAGAGCCGCTGGGTCGGCTGCATGGAAGTCGCCTTCATGCTGTTCGGCGGCGGGCTGGCGGTCCTGGGAATCCTCATCCTGCTCGCCAGCCGCTGAGCCGGCGCTCGAGCCCGCGTCACCGGGCCCGGCGCGTCTCGGTCCACGGCTGCGGCAGACCCTCGGACGGCAGCGGCGCGCGCACGAACCCGGCCAACCGCTCCTCGCTCACCCCGAACCGCGCAAAATTAGCCCGCGCCACCGACAGCGTCACCCGGTTCGGTCCCAAAACCTCCCTGTCCTGGTTGTCGACGAAGTCGTCCTGCCAGAAGCAGACCGGACAGATCTCATCGCTGGGCGACTTGGCCGGAAGCGTCCGATAGCCGCAGCACGGGCAGGGAAAGCCGGCGGCCGGCTCAGCCATGCAGGTGCAGGTACCAGTGGATGATCGGGTCGCCGACCAACGCCGCCAGTATCCCGCCGAAGGCCAGATACGGCCCGAACGGCAGCGCTGTCTTGCGCGCCGCGTACACCCCGCGCCGGGTGGCCAGCGCCACCCCGGTGAGCACGCTGGCGACCAGCGCGGCGAGCAGCGCCACCACCACGGACCGGCCCAGGAACAGCCCCATCATGCCGGTCAGCTTGACATCGCCCATGCCTATCCCGGCCGGGCGCAGCAGCGAGGCGATGAGCAAGATGCCGCCGGCGCCGAGCGCCCACAGGACCCGCGTGAGCTCGCCGCCGGGGTCGAGGGCGAGGCCGGCCGCCAGGGCCACCACCGCTCCCGGGCCGGTGATCCGGTTCGGGATGATCCGCCGCTCGAGGTCGATCACCGCACACGGGACCAGGGCCAGGACCAGCAGGCCGCGGAGCACAGCGGCCGCCACCGAGCTCTGCACCAGCGCGACGACGACGGCCAGCGCCAGGGTCGCCGCCCCGACCGCGACGTCCCGCCGCCGGGACCGGGCCCCATCGCCAGTACGAGTAGCCTGCTCCGCCATGCCGAGCACCGATTACACCAAGCGGTTCGAAGGACAGCCGCGCCGCACCCTGGCCGGTGGCGTCACGCTGGTCGACGCCAGCACCGGAAAGGCGCGCCGCCGGGGCCTGTCTCGCCTCGACTCGCTGCCCGCGGACCAGGCGCTGCGGATCCGCACGGTGTCAGTCCACACCTTCGGCATGCGATTCGGGCTCGATCTCATCTGGCTCGACAAGCACGACACGGTGGTCCGCGTCGATCGCAACGTCCCACCCAAACGCATGCGCGCGTGCTTCAAGGCCCGCTCGGTGGTGGAGACGCTGGCCGGGCACGCCGATGCGTTCCTGTCCGGGGACCGCCTATCAGATGAAGTTGAAGGCGATCGCGGCACCTAGCTCCTTGACCGGGACCCGGGTCGAGAGCTTGAGGTCGCGCAGCGAGTAGGTGCCGGTGTCGAGCATCACCCGCAGGCGATCGTCATAGGGGATCGTCGCGCTGGTCTCGACCGCGTGCCGGCGGAAGTTCGCCTCGATCACCTCTCGGTTGCCCGCGTGACGCCCCGCCGGCGCCTGATTCAGAACCAGCGTGCCCTGCTCGAGCTGCAGGTAGCGCAGCGCGCCCAGCACGCCGGCCGCGGTCACCCACTCGGGCGTGGTGATCACCACGGTCTGGTCGGCCCGGTCGACGGCGAACTGGGCCAGCGGGTCGGTGATCCCGGTGCCCAGATCGAGGATCACCACCTCGTAGAAGCGCTCGAGGAAGTCGAGCAGCCGGCTGTAGAGCCCCGGGGTCATCTGGGCCATGACCTCGGCGTGCGCCGGGGCGCCCAGGAGATGCAGGCCGGTGGGCAGGCGGGCCACGTACGGGTGCAGCTCGGCCGGCGAGGAGATCTGGGTCGAATCGGCCAGCAGGTCGGCCAGCGAGCGCTGGGAGCGCGACTCGTCCGGCGCCAGCGAGGCCAGCGTGCCGAAGTCGGGGTTGGCGTCCAGGGCGACCACGCGCATGCGCAGCTCGGAAGCCAGCAGGTTGCCGAGCACGAACGAGATCGTGGTCTTGCCGACCCCGCCCTTGGGCGAGATCACCGCGACCGTGTTCGGCCTCGTCATGGGCGGTACGTGCAGAAGCTGCTCGTCGATCGCCCACTCGCGGCGCTGGAGCTCCGAGCTCAGCGTGTACTTGAACCACGTCGTGGCCCGCGACACCGGGCCGTTCGAGATCGGCTTT
>DATFDC010000085.1:0-2167 GCA_035252415.1 Solirubrobacteraceae bacterium | reverse complement strand
AGAACATCGTGATCGGCGGTGCCGCGGGGGCGATCCCACCGCTGGCCGGCTGGGCGGCGGCGCACGGCGGGCTCGGGGCCGGCGCCTTCTGGCTGTTCCTGATCGTCCTGCTCTGGACGCCGCCTCACTTCTGGGCCCTGGCGCTGCTTCTGGTGCGCCACTATGCCGCGGCGGACGTGCCGATGATGCCGGTCGTGCGCGGCCCCGAGGCGACCGCGCGTCTGGTCCTGGCCTACTCGATCGTGCTCGTCGCGGTCACGCTGGTGCCGGGCGCGATTGGAACCTTCGGGCTGTTCTATCTGGGGGCGGCCGCGATCCTCGGCGTCGTGCTGCTGGTGCTCGCCTGGCGGTTGTGGCGCGACAGCTCACCGGCTCGCGCCGGCGTGCTGTTCCACTTCTCACTGCTCTACCTCGCGCTGCTGTTCGTCGCCGTCGCGATCGATGCGGCGGTGCGCTAAGAGCCCGGCTCAGGACGACGGCGGAAGGGGCCGCGCCAGTCCGCGCGGCCCTCCTCGTCTGCCGCATCTGGCGACGCGCGCAGTACGAATACCGCGGTGGCCACGAGCACCAGCATCGCCGGCACGGCCATGGCCAGGTTGAGCATGATCGCCATCGTCGTCATGGTGCGCCACTACCCCCTGCGGGCCGTGGGACACCATGACTCGAGTGGCCGGGTAGCCGATGAACAGCAGCGCTGGGCGCGCGCTGGTAGCCGAGGGCGACCGTCTCGTGGCGGATGCGCTTGCGGCGCATCTACGACGTGACGGGTTTCAGGTGCTCGAGGCATGGAACGGCCTCGACGCGCTCTCGGTGCTGCGCCGCGGCACCGTCGACATCGCCGTGGTCGACCCGGAGCTCGCCGAAATCGACGGACTCGAGCTGGTCCGGCGAGTCCGCCAGGAGTCGACGGTTCCGATCATCATGCTGGCCGACGGCCGCGACGAGGAGGCGCACATCGCCGCCCTCGACGCCGGTGCCGACGACTACGTGGTCAGGCCGGTGTCGTTGCCCCAGCTGAGCGCGCGGATGCGGGCCCAGCTGCGCCGTGCTCGCGGGTTCGCCATCGAGGAGACGGTGCTCCGGACCGGCGAGCTCGAACTCGATCTCGATGCCCGTCGATGCACGGCGGCGGGCCGTGCGGTGGAGCTGACCCGCCGGGAGTTCGACCTGCTCGGCGCCCTGCTGCGCTACCCCGGCCGTATCCACACCCGAGAGCAGTTGCTCGAGCTGGTCTGGGGCGCGGACGCGATCAGCCCCAAGACCATCGACGGCCACGTGGCCGCCCTGCGCCGCAAGCTCGGGTCGGCCATCAGCATCACCACCCTGCGCGGATTGGGCTACATGCTCGAGGCGGTCCCGGCTTCTGGAGAGCGCCATCGCCGCGACGGGACCGGTCCGGACGGCAAACCCGACTGAGCTCTGTTCAAAGCTCGGCGCTATCTAACGTTCCTCTTACATTCCTCCGACGTTCGGCTTGCACTGGCGGGGAAGGTTGGACTGAGTTCGTTTCTAACCCCAGTTCCGAAAAGGAGGCCTCTCAATGCCGACCATCATGGTCATCCTGAACATCGTCTTCATCGCGGGCGTCGTGGTCGGGATGCTTGGCCTCCTCTCCTGGGGCATCATCTCCGACCGCCCGTTTGCCACCCATGTCTCGCGGCTCGCGGTGGCACGCGCGAACCGGGTCCCGGAGCGCCGCAAGACCCCGCGCGAGCGCTCGGGTTATCGCGGACCGAACCGTCGCGTGATCGACGTCGGCGCGTAGACCGCACCCGCGCCGCGCGGACCTAAACGCCTGAGCCTGGCTCAGCCGCCGAGCGCATTGGCCTGGATCTCGGCGTCCAGCGTCCCCTGGGCGTCGTACTGGCCGGTGTGCACGGCGGCGATCCGGCCCGCTCGATCGATGAAGATCGTCGTCGGAGTTCCCAGCAGGCCCTGAGGCACGATGGCGGTCGCCCGGTTCGCCGCGAACTGGTAGCTCGGATAGGCGACCGAATGCTGGGCCAGGAACGCCCGGGCATCGGACGGATCGTCGTTGACATCGGCGCCGAGGAACGCGACGCGCCGGCCGTACTCGGCGGCGGCGGTGGCCAGCAATCCGAACTCCGCTCGGCACGGTGAGCACCACGAGCCCCAGAAGTTGACCACGATCGGGTAGCCGCGGAGC
>DATFDC010000084.1:0-9092 GCA_035252415.1 Solirubrobacteraceae bacterium | reverse complement strand
TGGCGGTGGCAGTGGCCCCGGCGCCCAAGTCGGTCCGCGTGGCGCGCCGTACCTCGGGCGAGCTCATGACCAACGCCGAGCGCGGACGCCGCATCAGGTGCGGGGGCTACCGACTCACGGCTCCGACCACGTTCCAGTGGCAGCTCGAGCCCACGGCCGCCGCGAGCGCCGCGAGCAGCGAGAGCGGCGTGTTCAGGACCACGCTCTATGTGACCTACGAGGTCACCGAGAGGATCACGGACACCACCGCCGCCGGGGTCCACTTCTGCCTCGGCGCCGACTTCCGGTTCAAAACGCTCTCCGGCCGGCCGGCGCCGCTACGCCGCCTGCCCGATGGCACGCGCGGCCACGTCGGCTTGCTCCCCCCGTGCCCGCAACCGCTTCCCCCACTGGGGTCCACGAAGAAGCCGTGTGTGGAGCCGATCACGACGGTCAAGGACCGGGGCAGCACGACCGGCGTCGACGTGATCCTGACGGCGCGCGTCCCGGTGGCCGTGGCCGCGGCCACCGTTCGCGGGGCCGGCGATTCGAGAAACCCGGATCCCTGGGGCGGCGGCTAGCTGCGAGCCGCGACCACCCTGCCGCCACCGACCGTTGCCGCCATCTTCGGTAGGCGAACGACCTTGAGTGCGCCCAGGATCTCGTCGCGTTCGCCCAACATCTCGGCGTCTGCACCTTCCAAGACCGCCAACGCGTCGATCGTCGACGCGATCTCGTAGTCCGAGCGGCGCTCGCGGGCACTCTGCAGCGCCTTGGTCAGCTCGTCGCGCCCCGCGTCCACGTCTCCAAGACGCGCCCGGGCCACGCCGGCCGCTCGCAGGAGCAGCGGCTTCAGCCGATCGGCCGTCGCGAGCTCCGCTCGCGCGATCTCCAGCCCGCGAGCCGGGTCTCCCACCATCGCCTCGGCTTCTGCCACCACCGCCCGACCGAAGTCCGCGTACGCGTGCATGTTGAACGCGCGCAGGGCACGGGTCGAACGCTCGAGCATCGGCACGCCCACCTGGTGGTCCCCACGGCGCACGGCCAGACGACCCAGCAGCAGGTCGATGAACGCCACCGATTGCGGCTCGCGCGTTGCGCTCCATACCCGGCGCGCCCGTCTCAGCTGCTCCTCGGCCTCCTCCAGGCGGCCCTGGTCGGACAGGATCTCCCCCACGTTGCAGTCCACGAACGCGACGTCGGCCGGCCGGCCCGAACGCTCGCCGCACGAGCGCGCCTGCAGATACAGCGCCAGCGCGTCGTCCCAGCGGCCGTCGAAGTAGGCGAACATGCCCAGGTTGTTCAGCACGATCAACTCGTGCTCGGGATCGCCGAGCTGGCGGTAGATCTCGAGCGCCCGCCACGAATGCACCGCCTCGTCCGCGCGTCCGGACTCCACAAGCGCCCAGTCCAGTGAATACAAGGCGTGAGCCAGCGCGCTCAACTCCCCCACGGACTCGGCCTCCGCGATCGCCTGCCGGCACTCGGCCACCGCCTCTGAAAACCGTCCCTGCCGATTGCGCACCCCCCCGAGCCGCGAGCGCATCTTGGCCCGCCACGCCGTCGCCTCCCGTCCGGGAACTCCCTCCAGGTGCCGGAAGCCGCGGTGCAGCCAGCGCACGGCGGCGCTCAACGCCGCGCTGCGCGAAGCCACGTCCGCGTGCCGGTCGCAGAGCCGGGCCTGCGCGATCGGATCGTCGCGGAGCAGCCGCCGCGCTTCGGTCAGGGCCCGGTTGGCCGCTGCCGGCTCCCCAACCGAGCGAAGCTCCTCTCCGAGGTTCTCCCAGGCTTCCGCGAGCGCCGGCGGGTCGACCCGGATGCCCCACGCCCGTCGGGACTCGATCGCGCGCCGGTACAGGTGCACCGCGTCGGCGTGGGCGAAGCGCTCGGTCGCTCGCTTCGCCGCGATCAACGCGTAGTGCTGGGCCCGCGCATGATCTCCGGCCAGCGCGAAGTGGTTGGACAGGACCGCGGCGTCCGCGTCACTGTCGTGCTCGCGTTCGAGCCGGAGCCCGACCGCCTGGTGAAGCTCGCGCCGCAGCTTGAACGGCAAGCTCGAGTACGCCACCTCCTGGAGGGCGGGGCGCCGGAACCGCACGTGCCCATCGGGCTCGCGTGCGAACACCGCCGACAACCGGCGCCAGGCGGCCTCGTCGGGCATCGGCATGCCGCGGGCGATCACGTCCTTCAGACGCCGTTGGTCGAACGACAAGCCGAGCACCGCGGCGCGCCGCACCACCGCGCCGTCCTCGACGCCCAGCGCGTCGATGCGCGCCATCGTCGCCGCATCGACGCTGTCGGGCAGCTGTTCGCGATCGCCGTCCGCCGCCGCGGCGAGCAGATCGAGGAGGAACTCGGGACCCCCGCCCGAGCGTTCCACCGCCAGGTCCACGACGTGAGGTGGCAGCTGGGCCGCCTCCGGGGTGGCCAGAGCGAGCGCTCGGGCGTCCTGGCGCGACAGCGGACCGAGCTCGATCCGCCGGTGCTCGCCGCCCAGCACCATGCCGCCCGGTGTGTCGCGGCGGCTCACCAGCACCAACCAGGCCGATGACGGGAGCCCATGCGCCAGCGCCTCGAACAGCGCGACCGACGCGGCGTCCATCAGATGAGCCTGCTCGACCTCCATCATCGTCGGGATGACCAGCGCCCGGCCGAGGAAGCGCAGCACGACCTCGTGCAGCTTCGATTCCCGCGACCCGGCGGCGAGCTGCTCGACCTCGAGCGACGGCGCCACCTCGATGTCGAACACGATCGCGATCAGCGACAGCCATGGCATCAGGTCGGGCTGCGCAGACTCGATCTCGGCCCGCAGCCGGCTCAACACCACGCTCTCAGGCTCGTGCTCCGAAACTCCGAGCAGAGCGCGCAACGGACCGCGCCACGTGTGGTAGGGCGTATCCCGGGTGTAGACCTCGCAGGTCGCCCGGAGGCGCACCATGCCCTGGGCGAACGTGCCGGCCTCGGCGATCAGCCGCGACTTGCCGACCCCCGTCTCACCGACCAGTTCGATCAGCGTCCCCGCCCCCCGTCTGGCATCGTCGACCGCCGCGCGCAGCACCTCGAGCTCTCGCGTGCGCCCAACCAGCGGGAGCTCCATCCGGATCGCCGCGTCCGAGGCGCCGCGCACCGGCAGCCCGACGTCCCAGGCATGCACCGGGCGCGTCTTGCCCTTGACCGCGAACGGCTCCAGCGCCGCCTGCTCAAAGCTCGTCTTGGCCCGCCGCAGGACATCCCGGGTGGCATACACGTGCCCCACCGGCGCCTTGGCGACCAGCCGAGCGGCGAGGTTGACGGTGTCGCCCATCACCGCGTACCACCGGCGGTAGATCGGCCCGACCTGTCCGCTGAACACCGGGCCACGGTGCACGCCGGCCCGGAGCGGGAGCGGCGGTCCGGCCTCGACGATGTGACGCAGCGCGAGCAGCATGCGCTCCTCGTCCTCGCCGACCACGCGGGGCACGCCGGCGCTCAGCCGGATCTTGCCGCCATCGGCCGCGATGTCGGAGTCCAGGAAGCAAACGTCATAACGCTCGACCGCCTCCTGCACGAGGCGCACGAGCTCATCCAGGCGCGCGGCCGCTGTCTCGGCGCCGTCCCGGACCACCATCTCGTCGAGGCCCCCGAACTGCAGAAAGGCGATCGTGGCGGTTCGGTGCTCGGGGACCGCCGACCCGCTCAGGAGATGGGCGCGGACCGCCGCCGGCAGGAAGTTCGCGATCACCTCACCGGGCGGAGCGGGCAGTCCGGCCGAGGGCACCCACTCACAGGCCGCCGGTGCCCGAGCGAGCAGCAGGCCGGGGCCGACCGGGTGGCCCACACATCCACGGGGCAACTCCCGGGCCGTGTCCGGGCTGATCAGGATCTGTCCCGACGAGGCCGCCGCCTCCAGCATCACCAATGTGCTCGCGGCCGGACCTCCGATCACCAACTCGCGGTGCGATCCGCCGACCACGAACATGCCGTAGGGGCCGCTGTGCAGCCCGACGGACATCCGGAGCACCACAGGATGCTCGCCGGCGCGTGAGCGACCCACCTCGCGCAGCCGCCGCCGCATCGCCACCGCCGCGCCGCACGCCCTCTGCGCGTGCTGCTGGTCGCCCTCCTGGTCGTAGAACATCAGCACCATCGCGTCGCCGCCGAACTTCACCAGCGATCCACCGCGGCCGTAGGCTTCGGCGAGCAGGGCCGAGAAGCAGCTGTTGATCGCATCGACGAGCTCCTCGGCCCCCTCCTTGCCGTGGCGGGCCAGGCGCTCGGACAGCCGCGTGAATCCCGACACGTCGGCAAACACCATCGTGCACGGCACGGTTTCCCCGAGGACATCGAGCGGCCGGGCCACCCGCGCCAGCAGTGCCCTGGGCACGTAGGGAGCGAGCTTGCCGGTCTCGGATGCGGTTCTCTTCACTGTCGCAGCGGCGCCGACTCGAGCAAACCGTCGAGGATCTCGCCATACGAGCTGATGGCAAGCGAAAGGTGCCCTTCGCCCCCGCGCAGCTCAGCCTTCGCGGCGGTGCGCGCGGCCATCCACTCGCCGTGGGCGACCGGCACGAACCGGTCCTCCTCCCCGTGCCAGAGCGTGAGCGGCGCGCCGATGTCGCCGAGGTCGAATCCCCAGTCTCGGAACAGGGCGCGGTCGTCGTCGAACCATCCCCACACGCCGGCGGCGAGCGACTTCGCGCAGTCCTCCGCCAGCCACTCGGCGAACCGGCCGGTGATCACCCGGCGGTCGGCCTCGCATACGACGTCCCCGAGCACGGCCGCGATCTCGGCCGCCGACACGCCGTCCATCTCGGCCGCCTCGCCCTCGAGGTATTCCTGGAGCGCGCGATCCCCCGCGCGAACCGCCGCGATCTCCGTGATGTTCTCGGCGCCCATCCCGGCCGTCCAGTCGAGACCCACCGCGTCAAGCGGCGCCGGCGTGGCGATCGCGGCCGCCGAGATCACGCGGTCGGGCAGGAGCGCCGCGCAGGCGATCGAATGCGGCGCGCCGCCGGAGCCGCCAACCGAATGAAAGCGCCCGTGCCCGAGCGCATCGACGATCGCCGCCACATCGACCACGCAGTCCGCCACCGAGCGACCGGGGTGGCGCGTCGAGTCGCCGTATCCGGGTCGCGAGTAGGTGATGTGGCGTATACCCCGCTCGGCGCCCACCTCGATCAGCGAGTCGAACAGGCCCGCCACCCCGGGTGTCCCGTGGTGCACGACGATGGGCACTCCGTCGTCGGGGCCGTACAGCACGACATCCAGCTCACGACCATCCGGAGCCGGGACGTGCAGCGCGGTCCCCTCGTGTGCGCCCACGCGTGCAATTTATCCCAACCGCCGAGCGCGCCGGAGCCGTCACCGGCCGCCACAGAGGGAGGAGGCCCGCCGAAGCGGGCCTCCTCTGCCGGTCAGGGCCGCCCCGCCCTTTTCGGCGCCCGTCTACGCGAGCTTCACATCAGCGACCCGCACCTGCCTGCTGAGCGGGATCGCCAACCTCACGTTCCGGTTGGTGGCGATCGTCGTCGTGAACGACCGGACCTTCTTGCCGCGCTTGTTCAGCTCGACGATCCGGATCCTGGCCGACTTGGCGGTCGACGCGACGCGGACCACGAGATACACGTGCCCGTGGACCTTGACCAGCCGCGCCATGCGCAGCTGCGTGTGCGAGGCCGCAGCAACCGAGCCACCTGCGGCCGTTGTGCCGCTTACGGCCGCGATGACCGTCGCGCCCCCGATGGTCACCGCACCGCTGCCCGCGCCGCCGGCGGAGCCGCCGCCAGACGAGCCGCCTCCACCGGACGAACCACCGCTACCGGGCGGGTCGTTGGTGTACGTCGCGATCGTGGTGTCGCCACTTCCGATCGCCACGCTGATTGTCGACCCGGCCGGGGTCAGCAATCTCGCCGACGGGCTGACGGACACCGACACGAACGGGAAGGCCGACGGGCCCTGCGCGATCGTGACGGTCGAGTTGTACAGCCACAGGCCGTCCTTCGTCACCGGGTTCGGGACGATCGTGCACGATCCGAACGGGACCGCCGCGGTCGTCGTGCTCCCGGCCGGTGTCGGCGAGGACACGGTGAATGTCTCCACCGCCGTCCCGGGTGCCTTCGCATCTGCGTTCTCGCAGATCTTCAGGGTACCGCCGCCCACAGTGTCGTTCGTGAACGACATCTGCGTCTCACCCGACGCCAGCACCGCGGCGTCCTGGCCGGCCGGCCCCGGCAAGGTCGGATTCGGGAGCGGCGAGAGCCTCTTCGCTCCCGGGACCTCGCGGCTCGACGGAGTGACCGCGATCGCGGTGACCGCAGTCCCCGGGACAACGCCCTCGGACACGGTCACCGTAGTTCCGGCCCTCCAGCCTGTGGTGCCATTGGGATTGGTGTACGGCCCGGGCACCAGTTGGCACTGTCCTGGGATGACCGTCACGGACCTCGTGATGCCCCCCGGGAAGCTGGGGTCGCCGGTTCCGACGGCCGTAAACGTATACGGCGCCGTGACCCCGGCGTCCGACGCGATCTTGCAGATCTTCAGCTGAACCGTCTCGTTCGAGAAGCTGACAATCGCCTCCTGAGACGTGTCACCTGGCGCCGGAGACGGTTTGACCGTCACGGTCGCTGTCCCCCCGGCTGTGTCCGTCGTGGATGGACTCCCGTTTTGAACGGTTATTCCGCTGACGCTGTTCGGCGCCGCCTCGGTGACCGTCACTGGCCCCGCCGGAACCAGAATCGGGAGACTGCAGTGCCCGATGGGAACCGACGTCGTGGTCGAGAACGCGTTGTTGCCGGTGATCGTGAACGTGAAGTTCCCGGTCAGGCCAGAGTCGGAGGCGTTGTTCTTGCACACCTCGATGTAGCCGGTCACCGGAATGTTCGTGTAGTTGACGATTGTGGCCGTTGAGGGGTCCGTGCTCGCCTTGACCGCGACCACGGCCGTCCCGTTGGGGCCGGTGTTCAGTGCACCCGATCCCTTCGGGTTGGAAGAGATCAACGCACTGCCCGGAGCCGTGCTGATGCTCGACACCGTATAGAAAGTACCCGGGACCTCGGTGGTCGTGACGTTTCCCGACGGCACCGCAAACGGCATGCTGCACGAATTGTTGGCGACCGTGACGTCGGCGTGACCGGTGACGTGGAAGGTGAAGCTCGCCGTCCCTGCGAGTCCGGTCGACGTCTTACATATCTCGAGGAAGCCCGGGTCGGTTGTGGTGGCAAGCGCGGGTGCTGCGAACACCATCATCCCCATGGCGACGGCAGCCCCGAGCAATGCTTTCTTCATAATTGCTCCTAAGCTATTTGGCGACTACTACACCCGTCAGTTACGCGTGGTCGCTCAATGACTCGACCGGCAGAGCCACCACGTCATCGCTCAATCCCCCCGGTTCCGTGACACCTCCTTCGTGCCACAGGGGAAGATGGCAAGTCTGACCGGACCGACGCCTAGACCCTGCGGGCACCACGGCTCGGCACTTAGGGCATACGGCAAAGACCACAGGTTGTCGACCTGGAGCCCCATTCAAACTTCAACCCCCTTGGTTTATCCGGCGGCGCGCCCCGCGCTACTGCACCTTCGGGGGAAGGTTATGTTCCCGGTTGTGCCACACACAACAGCTTTATGTGTGGTGTGTACCCCGCCTTCGCGGTTAGTTGGGACCAACCCGGACGGGTGGGCCGAGCACCGCCCGCTATCACGTCGCGGTGTGGCCCCGCCCTTGCTCCGACCCGGAGCGCTCGGCGAAGACTCGAGCCGCCGTGGTGCGGTTACCGACGCCTAGACGCGCGAAAATCGACCTGACGTGAAACTTGACCGTGTTCACTGTGATGAACAGGCGTGCACCGATCTCCTCGTATGACAGACCGTCCGCGAGCAATTTCAGAACGTCAAGTTGGCGCTCGCTGAGACACTCCAGCGTGTCCTCGCCCTTGTGCGAGAGCATCTGCTGCCATCCCACCGGCAACACCGCCCGTCCATGGGCCACCTCATCAAGCGACGTTGCGATGTAGGGTGCGGACATGTCGGTCAGTAGCAACCCACCCAGCTGTTGATCGAAGACGAGTTGGACCACGTTTGGCTGTAGGGCGTCAGCGACGATCACGATCTGCACCTCTGGCAACCGGGCGCGGATCGACCGCACCAGGTCAAACCCGGCCTCGGTCCCCGGGTCCACGCCCGCGAGCACCAGATCGGGCGGTTGGCGCACAAGGGTGCACACACCCGCCTCGCCGGCCACCACCGCGGTCACCGCGAAGCCGGACATCGTCTCGACGAGCGCCGCGAGTGCCTCGGCGATCATCCTGCGCTCGTCTCCAACCGCGACTCGAATGGTCACAGGGCCGGGGCCCTCTGCGTTTTCGGACCCGCGGTAGTCCATCTCAGCCTGATCCCGGAGTGCGTCGAGCCATGCCGCAGCCCGGCGCTCCGGAGCCCCCGAGCGCCCCACGCTTACCAAGATCACCCCGTGCCCGGCAGGAGCACGGATGCCACCTGTGAACCAAGACCGGCATCGCCCCGAGCATGGCGGTCCTGCAGGACCACCACACCATCGTTATGAAACGGTGGTTGAACCTAACTAAGTAACCGAGTTAAGTCAACACGGCGAACTACTTACCGAAAATGAGGAATTGCTCAGAATACCGAACACAAGTGTGTGATGCGCCGCTATACGGTGTAGTGGGGACTGGTCGGCTCCGCGCGGACATCAATGCGGCGATGCATGTGCTCGACAAGGCGCGCACATGCCTTCCCGCGGCCACTCACTTCGGCTCGACCGCGGCGCCGTAGCGCTCCGATCACGTCGATCGGGACATGGTCGATTCGGTCCCAGGATCGGACCCAAATCGACCACGCCCGGGGTGAGGCTCCTACTTCAGTTCGACGGTGGCGCCGGCCTCTTCGAGATCGGCCTTGAGCTTGTCTGCCTCGGCGCGATCGATGCCTTCCTTGACCGGCTTGGGCGCCTCGTCGACCAGCGCCTTGGCCTCCTTGAGGCCCAGGCCGGTCGCCGCGCGCACGACCTTGATCACCTGGATCTTCTTGTCGCCGGCTGCCTGGAGGACCACGTCGAACGCGGTCTGCTCCTCGGCCTCCTCGCCGCCGCCGTCGGCGGCCGCCGCGCCGCCCGCCGGAGC
>DATFDC010000083.1:0-16491 GCA_035252415.1 Solirubrobacteraceae bacterium | reverse complement strand
ACGCCGACCACGGTGGCCCAGTAGGCGCGCTGGTCGAACGGGAGCAGGTAGCCGCTGAAGCCCATGGCCAGCGTGAGGATCAGCAGCACCACGCCGATCACCCAGGTCAGCTCGCGGGGGTACTTGTAGGCGCCGTAGAAGAACACCCGCCCCATGTGCAGGAAGATCAGGATGATCATCACCGACGCGCCCCACTTGTGCATGCCGTGCACGAACTGGCCGAGGAACACGTTGTCGTTGATGTTGCGGATCGACTCGTAGGCGCCGCCGGACGCGTCGGGCCGGTAGTACATGGCGAGGAACACGCCGGTCACGGCCTGGTTCAGGAACGCGAACAGCGTGGCCGAGCCGAGCGTGTAGGCCCAGTTGATCCCGCGCGGGACCTTGCGCCACATGAGCCAGCGCAGACCGGGCGAGAGCGCGGTGCGCTCGTCGAGCCAGTCGACGACGGTGATCCCGGCCTCGACCGGGTTCAGGGCGCCGGCGTCGCTCGGCTCACCGGGTCGCTTGGGCCGGGGCTGGAGAACCTTGGGGAGCGGTGGCGCTGGGAGCTTGGGCATGGTTAGGGCTTCTTGGCCGTGGCGAACTGAGCCGGATAGAGGAACTGGCCGATGCCGTCCAGCGGCTCACCCGGGAAGCGCGGGGAGAAGCGGACCAGTTCGTTGTTGACCGAGTAGCGGGGTCCGACCTCGACCATCCCGTTGTTCAGACGGGTGTAGAAGCGGTCGAGGGGACGGACCGGCGGGCCGCCGGCGACCATTCCGCGGAAGTCGTAGACGCCTCCGTGACACGGGCAGATGAAGCGCTCGGCGGCTGACACGTAGCGGACCGGGCAGCCCAGGTGCATGCAGCGCGAGGACAGCGCGACGAAGTGGTTGTACTGGTCCTCGGGCTCGGTGTCGATCTTGGGGTCGCGGGCGCGCACGTAGGCGATCGTGTTGCCGGCCTCGCCGATCCCCGGGGTGATGTTGATCACCTTGGTCATGTACTCGTTCTTGGGGAAGTCCGACGGCTTCCCGATCGGCTGCCAGGTCCAGGTCTGGCGCTTGAAGATCGGCGCGATCGCGAAGCCCAGCGCCGGGAGGGTGAAGGCCGCGGCGGCCACAGCGCCCACCCCGTTGGCCCACAGGTTCATCAGCTGCCGGCGAGTGACCGTCTCGCCCTCGAAGGCGCCCGGGATGCTCCGGTCCGCGGTGTACTTCGACTTGGTTTGCTTGTGACGGTCAGGCACGGCGCCTCGCGGGCTTCTCACGGCGACTAGACATCGACAGCGTACCGCCCAGACCGCCGAAACGACGTCACATTCGACCTGGTTGCGTGGCTGCCTAACAACCTCGCGACGAACAACACAAGCAGGGGGTTTTAAGTCGCCTTGAGCTTGCTGCGAACGTCACAAATCGCTGCGAGCAGCCACCGCGGCGGCGCGCAGAGCCGGGCCGGCATCCGGGTCGTGGACGCGCGCGCGGGTTTTCGCCCGGCGATGAGCGTCGCTCGGGCCCCAACCGACCGACACGGCGCCCGCCTCCCACACCGCGTGCGCGAGGTCGGCATCGGACGCGCTGTGGGCCTGGGCGGCCAGCGAGATCACGTCGGCCAGCTCAGCCACCGCCTCGAGGTCGCCCATCTCGGCCAGGTGGGCGAGCCCCAGGGCGTAGAGCTGGTCGCCGAGCAGGAGGGCCAGGTCGGGGTCCTCAGGGCAGACCACCACTGGGTCGTCGTAGTGCAGCCGGTAGCCCTCGAGGATCATCTCGAGCAGCAGCTCGTACTCGCGCTCCCGGCCGCGGGTGCGCGGACCGCTGGCGGCAACCTGGGCCAGGCCGGGGTGATCGAGGGCCTGACGGTCGGCGGGCGGATCGGCGAGGTGCGCGGCCACGGTGCCGCCCTCGGCGGTCAGTGCCTCGCGCAGGGCGTGCGCTCCGTCGCGCGCGGTCCTCATCGGGTTGTCGTCCATCGGCTGCTCACCGGCTGGCGATCTCCGCGAACGCCTCGGCCGCCGCCTCGACGGTGCAGTCGATATCGGCTTCGGTATGGGCAAGCGACGGGAACCAGGCCTCGAATTGCGAGGGCGGCGGGTACACGCCCCGGGCGAGCAGGCCGCGGCACCAAGTGGCATAGGCCTCGGTGTCGCAATCAGCCGCATCGGCGTAGTTGCTGATCGGGCGATCCGAGAAGAACACGGTCAGCAGGCCCGGCAGGCTGTGGACCTGGACCGATATCGATGGGGTGGTCGCGGCCGCGGCTTCGCGTAGCCCGGTCGCGAGCGCGTCGGTCGTGGCGGCCAGCTGCTCGTAGGCGGCGTCGGTCAACCGGCTCAGCGTGACCAGCGCAGCCGCCGTGGCCAGCGGGTTGCCGGACAGCGTCCCCGCCTGGTAGACGTCGCCGGCCGGGGCGATCCGCTCCATGTATTCGCGACGGCCGCCGTACGCCGCGGCTGGCAGCCCGCCGCCCATGACCTTGCCCATGATGGTCAGGTCGGGATCGACGCCGTAGCGCAGTTGCGCGCCGCCCCGGGCGACCCGGAAGCCGGTGATCACCTCGTCGAAGATCAGGAGTGCGCCGGTCTCGGAGGCGCGCTCGCGGAGGCTCTCCAGGAACCCGGGGGCGGGCGGGACCACGCCCATGTTGGCCGGCACCGGCTCGAGCAGGATCGCCGCCAACTCGCGCCGGTCGGTGGCGTCGGCGAGCGCGTCCGGGTCGTTCCAGGGGACGATCACGGTGGCGGCGGCAGCCGATTCCGGGACGCCCGGGCTGGCCGGAATGCCCTGGGTGGCCAGGCCCGAGCCGGCCTCGGCGAGCAGCCCGTCGACGTGGCCGTGGTAGGCGCCGGCGAACTTCAGCACCTTCTCGCGTCCGGTCACGGCGCGCGCGAGGCGGATCGCGCTCATCGTGGCCTCGGTGCCCGAGGAGGTCATCCGCAGCATCTCGACCGACGGCATGCGGCGGGTGATCTCGGCGGCCAGATCGACCTCGGCCTGGGTCGGCGCGCCGAACGTGGTGCCTCGCGCTGCCACCTCGGTCACCGCATTGATCACGTCCGCGTCGGCATGCCCCAGGATCAGCGGCCCCCACGAGCACACGTAGTCGATGTAGTCGTTGCCGTCGACGTCGGTGATCGTCGATCCCCGTCCGGAGGCGATGAAGATCGGGTCGCGGCCGATCGAGCGCATCGCGCGCACGGG
This sequence comes from Solirubrobacteraceae bacterium, assembly GCA_035252415.1. Taxonomy (GTDB): domain Bacteria; phylum Actinomycetota; class Thermoleophilia; order Solirubrobacterales; family Solirubrobacteraceae; genus Palsa-465. Next base: position 13,312 of record DATFDC010000083.1, on the reverse strand, counting down.
TGAGTTGACGCCGCCGGGCAGGACCCCCAGGGCTTGCCCGTACAGCTCTTTCGAGCGCGTCGTGTCCAGCGCCGGGATGGTGGTCCGCTCGGCGCCGGTCACACGCCCGCGTGCTCGCGTTCCCAGTCCCGGTGCGCGTCGGTGAAGTACAGCAACCGGATCTTCTTGAACTCGGTCGAGGAGTACAGCGTGGCGCGCTCGGTGATCCCGGTGTCGGCGGAGATCGAGTCGAGGATCGCGTCGCACTCCTCCTTGGAACGCCCGTGGGCCATCGTAAAGATCGAGTACGGCCAGTCCTGGTAGGTGGGGCGCTCGTAACAGTGCGAGATGCCGCGGAAGGCGGCCATGCGCGGGCCGATCTCCATGATCCGCTCGTCGGGCACCTTCCACACGCCCATCCCGTTGGCGCTGAAGCCGGCCCGGCGGTGGAACAGGATCGCGGCGACGCGGCGCAGCAGCCTCCGTTCCTGCATGCCCTGGAGGTGGGCCAGGAGCTCGGCTTGCGCGATTCCCAGCTTCTCGGCCGCGGGCGCGTACGGCTCGGGGATGACCGGCATGTCGCCCTGGGTGGCCCGGATCACCGCCATGTCGAACTCGTCGTAGGGCTGTCTTTCGGTCTCGGCCGGGGGCGCGACTTCGATGGCCTTGGCCAGCGCGTCGGTGCCGCCCTCCATCTCGAGGTCCATGCGGATCTTGAACAGCTTGAGCGTGGGAAGCTGGCGGACGGATTCGGCACCCGCTTCGTTCGCCAGAACCTCGAGCGTTCCGTTCAGGCCGAGCTTCGAGTCCGGCTCGGTGGCGATCGTGAACCAGATGTTGAACTCGTGGTTGCGCAGGTAGTTGTGGCTCACCCCGGGGTGCTCGTTGATCACGTTGGCCGCGCGCCATGGGTTCTCCGGATCGACCTTGGCGGCGACCAGCATCGAGGAGTAGCCGAGCGCGCGGGTGTCGAAGATCGGCGTGACCTGGCGGATGATGCGCTCGTCGAGGAGATGCTGCACGCGCGCGATCGCTTCCTGCTCGTCGATGCCGGCCTCTGCCGCCACGTGCTGGTACGGCTTTTCCGCGATCGGGAAGCGGCCTTGCATGAGGTTGAGCAGTCGCTTGTCGAGGTCGTCGAGCGGGGTCGCGGCGCCGTGCTTGCGGCTGCGCAGCTTGGGACCGAATCCTGAACTCACTGAAGCCATCGCGCCGCCTCCTTGGCGTGGTATGTGATCACTATGTCCGCCCCGGCGCGGCGAATGCAGGTCAGCGTCTCGAGCACCGCGGTGCGCTCGTCGAGGTAGCCGGCCGCCGCGGCGGTCTTGAGCATCGAGTACTCGCCGCTCACGTTGTAGGCGGCCAGCGGCATCTTGGTCTCGGCCTTGATCCGGTGGATCAGGTCGAGGTAGGGCAGCGCGGGCTTGACCATCACGATGTCGGCGCCCTCCTCGACATCGAGCCGGGCCTCCCGGACAGCCTCGTCGCCGTTGCCCGGGTCCATCTGATAGCCGCGACGATCGCCGAACGCCGGAGCCGAGTCGGCTGCGACGCGGAACGGCCCGTAGAAGGCCGACGCGAACTTCGCCGAGTAGGCGAGGATCGGCGTGTCGGGGTGGCCGTCGTCGTCGAGGGCCTGGCGGATGATCCCGACCCGGCCGTCCATCATGTCGCTGGGCGCGACGATGTCGGCGCCGGCGCGGGCCTGTGAGGTGGCGGTGCGGGCCAGCAGCTCCAGCGTCGCGTCGTTGTCGACGGTCCCGTCGGCTTTGATCACCCCGCAATGGCCATGGCTGGTGTACTCGCACAGGCACAGGTCGGCGATCACGAGCAGGTCCGGATGGGCGTCCTTGATCGCGCGCGTGGCCAGCTGCACGATGCCCTCGTCGTCCCAGGCTCCGGAGCCCTCCTCGTCCTTGGCCGCGGGCAGCCCGAACAGCAGGACCGCCGGGATGCCAAGATCCTTCGCTTCGGCGGCCTCGTCCACGGCATGGGCGATCGACAGGTGATCGATGCCGGGCATGGCCGCGATCGGCTCGCGCCGGTCGATGCCGTGGGCGACGAACATCGGGTAGACGAAATCCGACGGGGTGAGGCTCGTCTCACGAACCAGGCCGCGCAGCGCGCCGGTGGCGCGCAGCCGGCGCAGGCGAGTCTGCGGGAACGGCATTGCTGGTTTGAGGATACCCGCGGGCTGGGGACGCGTCCGAAGGTCGCCTAAACGCTCGCCTAACGAGCTTGCCTACACGAGCGTCCAGGGCTCGACCCGCCAGCCCGTGACCAGGTCGTTGATCACGTATGGGTCGGCCTGGGCGAACGCCTCGGCGGTGGCCGGGTCGGCGAACACGATCGCCGCTCCGTGCGGAGGGTCGCCCAGCGGCCCGGCCTGGAGGATGCGGCCGTCCTCCTTGGCCGCCCGGATGGCCGAGAGGTGGTCGGCACGGAACGGGTCGCGGCGCTCGAGGATGTCCCCGACGTATTCGTAGAACAGGACGTGACGCTGTTCGGCCATTCACTAACACCTTACGGGTTTGCCGCGATACGCTGCTCTCATGGCAGACATCGAGAAGCGGGGCGGCTACACGCCGCGACGGGTGCGGGAGCGCCGGGCCTATCAGCTGGTGGTGACCGGCGGCGTGGCGAGCGCGGTGTTCGTCGTCTCGCTGGTGCTGTCGATCGCCGGCGTGATCAGCGGGACGCTCCCGGTGATCTCGCTCATCGTGGCGGTGATCTGCCTGGTGATGTTCAGGCGCACGGTCAGCTCGCGCTGAACGCGTTCCGGGCTGGGTCTAGCGACCATCAGGCGAAGCGGCGCATGGTCAGGCGGGCCAGCGCGCCGAACACGAGCGCGAGCACGGCCAGGTGCACGAGCGGCCAGCCGATCCCGGGCGCCGAGCCGCTGAACGCGTTGGCCGCCGCCTGAAGCGCGGCCTTGAACGGGAACACAAAGGCCACGGCGTCGAGGACCGACCTGAGCGTGCCCGACACCGCGTCCCCGGGCACCAGCGCCACGAAGGCGATCGGCAGCGAGACGACGAACGCCATCAGCGAGGCCACGCTGACGTCGCGGGCCAGGCCGCCGATCGCCACGCCCAGCGCGCCGAACGCGAGGCCGCCGAGGACCAGGGCGGCCACCCACAGCGGGAATCGCGCCCACTCCAGATGCACGAACAACGACACGAAGGCCGACATCAGCAGCGTGACCGCGGCGGCCGCGCCCGCCGAGAGCAGGACCTTCTCCGAGAGCAGCCCGCCCGGCGTGATCAGCCCGCGGACCAGCCGCGCGTAGGCGTTCTCCGAGCGCTCGAGCGCGAGCAGCCCGGCGGCGAGCAGGACGCCGACGAACATCAGCGACACGATCACCGCGATCGCGGCGGCGTACGACGCCGTCGGCGTGGTCTTGCCGGCCAGTTCGATCTGCTTGATCGTGAGCGGCGAGCCGATCGAGCCCAGGACGGGGGTGGCGAAGTTCAACCCGCCGACGACCAGGTCGGCGAAGTTGACCACCTGTTGCAGGGCGGGTCTGAGGTGTGATCCCGGCGGCAGCGAGGTGATCGTGCCCTGGACGATCGCCCGGGCGTTCTTCAGGCCGAGCAGCGGGACGTTCTGGCCGAGGAAGTTGAGCGTGCCGCCGTTCAGCACCTGGTTGAGATCGGTCACCGCGACGCGCAGGACCTGTCTCGAGACCGCCTGTTGCACCTGGCTGGCCCGGGCGCTGATCGCCTGCTGGGCAAACTGGCGCTCGAGCGGATCGCGCGAGTTCAGGAACAGCTCCACCGTGGGGCTGCCGACTCCCTGGGTGATCAGGCTGTTGATCTGCCCGACGATGTCGGCCGGGATGATCAACGCGGCCTGGGCCTGACCGCTCTTGACCTTGGCGATCGCCTCGGCCCGCGAGTTCACCCGGATCGGGGTGATCGACTCGAACAGCTGATTGGCGTAGTGGGCGATGTCGATCTTCTGGTTGCCGATGCTCACCGCGCCGCGCCCGGTCGGCACCGCGTCGTACAGCGCCACGGTCGGCTTCCCGGGCGGGCTGGACAGCGCGAAGCCGATCATCAGCGCGATCGCCACCGGATAGACGACGAGCAGCGCGACGAGCAGCGGCGAGCGCTTGAGGATCTGGAGGTCCTTGATCAGCAGCCAGCGCACCGTTGCCCGTTTGCGTCAGTGGCCGCGGTCGTGCAGGAAGCGGACGAACGCTGATTCGAAGTCGCCGGGTACGTGGTCACGCGTGTGTACCGCGTGCTCGAGCTCGGCCGGCGTCCCGGTGAACAGGAGCTCGCCGTCGCCCAGGACCAGGATGCGACCGGCATACCGCTCGGCCTCGGCCACGTTGTGGGTCGAGAACAGGATCGTCGTGCCGCGCCCGGCCAGCATCGCGATGAACTCCCACAGCCGCTCGCGCTGGCGGGGGTCGAGCGAGGCCGACGGCTCGTCGAGCAGCAGGGCCGGCGGCTCGGAGAGCAGGCCGATCGCGATGTTCACGCGCTGCTGGTTGCCACCCGAGAGTCGCCCCACCTCCTCACCAGCGCGGTCCTCGAGGCCGGTCTGGGCGAGCATCGCGTTGACCGCCTGTTCCGGATCGGCGACCCGTTCAAGGCGTGCGAACAGCCTCAGGTTCTCGGCCACCGACAGCTTGGAGTAGAGCGCCGGCTCCTGGGGCACCCAGCCGAAGCGGGCGTTGCCGGCTCCGCGGTCGACCTCGCCGTCGCTCGCCTCGAGCGTTCCGGCCAGGATCGAGAGCAGCGTCGTCTTGCCGGCGCCGTTCGGGCCGATGATCGCCGCGACCTCGCCGCGGCCGAGCTCGAAGCTGACCCCGTCGAGCGCGGTCCGCGTGCCGAAGCGCTTCGTCAGCCCCCGGACCGCGACCGTGGCGCCGGGCTTCGCGGTTTGCGTGCCGGTTGTCAAGGCGCGCCTGAGGCTAGCGCGCGCGTTTGTGGCGCCCGTGCCGGCGCCGTGCGTGCAGGCGCCGTGCGCCGGCGTGCGGTCCGTTTATGCGAACAGCTTGTGGCGCGCAGCCCAGCGGGCCACGCCGCCGCCGGTCAGCAGGCCGAAGCCGATCGTCCCCGGGACGCAGGCCAGCAGCAGGATCGCGATGCCGAGCCCGACCGACCAGCCGTGCCCGATCAGGATCAGGATGATCCCCGCCACGACCAGCACCGCAGTGACCGCGATCAACCGGATGGCGGGGCCGATCATCCGCTTGCCCTGCCGCTCGAGGACCGGATCCTGGACCTGGTTGGAAGCGTTCATACCCTTCGATTACCCGTTATCCAGGCATCCTCACCCGCGGTTCGAGCGAGCTGCCACAGGAGCGACAGTAGGAATCGCCGGGACCGGTCGGCGCGCCACAGTCCGGACATCGCTCGACGCCGGCGTTCGTGACCACCCCGGCGCCAAGCGTCCCCCACGGCTCGAGGACCAGGTGCCGGCGCAGGTAGACGACGGTCTGCCGGATCACCGCGGCGATCGGCAGCGCGAGCAGCGCGCCGCCGATCCCGTAGAGCGTGAAGCCGATCAGCAGCGCCAGGATGACCAGGATCGGGTTGATCCGCAACGAGATCCGGAATACCTGGGGAGCCACGACGTGGCCTTCGAGCTGCTGGAGGGCGACGAACAGGAGGATGACCCAGACCGCACTGATCGGGTGCACGAACAGCGCCACCAGCACCGCCGGCAGGGGCCCGATGATCGGCCCGATGTACGGAATGAACTCCATCAGGCCGTAAAAGGCGCCGAAGAACAGGGCGTAGCGCTCGCCGTCGGGGAAGATCCCGAGCAGGCCGAAGATGTACAGCGCGACGGCCGCGCTGGCGCCCATGATCAGGCTGAACAGGAACTGGCCGCGCACGTAGCCGAACACCGCGCGCTGGACGAGCAGCGGGAAGTCGTCCTCGGGCGTGCCGTCGCCCGGCGGCATCATCCGCTTGACCAACTCCGCGATCTGGTCCCCGTAGATCAGCAGGTAGATCGAGAGGACGAACGTGAGAACGAGATCGAAACCGGTGGTGACGACCTGGGTGAGCAGACCGCGGGAGAACGAGACGATGTCACTCGAGCGCTTGAGGATGTTGTGCTCGAGGGTCTGCAGCGCGGTCTGACCCTGCCGCTGGATCTGCACGTGAATGCCGCGGGCGTCCAGCCACCGCTGCAGGCTGGCCAGGCTGTGATTCGCCTGGTCGATGAAGTGCGGGACGTCGCGCTCGAGATGGCTGACCTGGGTACTGATCGGATTGGCCAGGAGCACGCCGATCCCGCCCACGAACGCGAACAGGCCGAGGTACACGGTCAGGATCGCCAGTCCCCGCGGGAACCGGCGCCGGACGAGCATCTTGACGAGCGGATTGAGGATCAGCGCGACCGTGCTCGCCGCGAGCAGGATGAGCAGCACGGTTCCCGCCGCGCGGGCCAGCGCCCACAGCGCGAGCAGCGCGAGCGGAAGTGCGACCAACTGGATCCAGCGCGGGACGACTACCGGTGCCACCGGGACGACCCCGGGGTGCAGACGAGAACCCGGCTCGAGCAGGGGCGCCTCAGCCCGGACAGCGGCCTCGTCTGGACCCGGGACGGGCTCGCTCGCGCCGACCGTCGCGTCGATGTCGTCGGGGTCCGGCGCTTCGCCGCCCGAGCGCCTGGGGAACCTTATGGCCATCCAACTGGAAGTATGAGCACCCGCACGACATGAGTGAAAACGTTTCCATCCTGTTCGTAGGCGACGTGGTCGGAGGGATCGGGAAGCGCACGTTGCTGGCCCTCCTGCCCGGACTGCGCGACCGGTTTGCCCCCGATTTCGTAGTGGTCAACGGCGAGAACGCCGCCGGCGGGGTGGGCATCACGCCGAAGATCGCCAAGGAGATGCTGGCCGCCGGCGTCGACGTGATCACGCTCGGCAACCACACCTACCGCCACCGCGAGATCTATCCGTACCTCGACGAGGAGCAGCGAATCCTCCGGCCGGCCAACTTCCTGGCCTCGCAGCCGGGGCACGGATGGTGCGTGGCTCACGGTTCGTCGGATGGTCTCCGGCTTGGGGTGGTATCGCTTTCAGGCAATCTGTTCATGAAGGCGGGGCGGTCGGCGTTCCCCGAGGCCGACGCCGCCCTGCACGCCCTCGACGGCAAGGTCGACCACGTGCTGGTCGACATGCACGCCGAAGCGACCAGCGAGAAGGTCGCGATGGGCTGGTACCTCGACGGCCGCGTCACCGCGGTAGTCGGGACCCACACCCACGTGCCCACCGCCGACGGGCGGGTGCTGCCCGGGGGGACCGCCTACATCTCAGACGTGGGGATGACCGGGCCGCGGGGTGGCGTGATCGGGGTGCGGCGCGAGCAGGCCGTGACCGCGATGGTCACCCAGATGCCGGTCCGGTTCGAGACCTCGTCCGAGGACCCGTGGCTGAACGCCGTGGTCATCCGCGCCGATGCGCCACGGCACGCGGTGTCGATCGAGCAGGTGCTCGAACCGGCACCGGGGGTGATCTGAGCCAAAGCCGCCCGGCGGTGGCCGTTGCGGCCCGGACTTTGGCGCTGAAGCTACGTATACGACAGCTGAATCGCCATCGGCCGGAAGGCGGGGCGCCTCAGGGGGCGGCGGCGGAGACCGCGACTGGCGCGGATTCCGCGGACCGCGCGTCGACCGCCGCGGCGACCGCGTACTCGATCTCGGACGGGAAGCTGCCGAACAGCGCCACGACCAGCGGCGCGTAGAACCAGACGATGTAGGAGTACAGCCAGTAGCTGGCGGCGAGTTGGAGCGCGATGATCACCGCGGCGGCGAGCGCGGCCACCTCGATCAGGCCCCGCCGCTCGGGGATCACCATGACCCCCAGGGCGAGGGCCGCGGTGGCGCCCTGGAACAGGTGCTGCTCGACCCCGAGCCCGCCGTACAGCCCCCAGATCGAGAACGGGGAGGTTCGGCTGGCCTGGTAGGCGATCGTGTCGTGCCAGAACGCGCGGAGGTTGTCGTCGAGCAGGACGGGGAGCATGACGATGACCGTGGTCAGGGCGTACACGACCACATAGCGCACGACCGCCCGCCGTGAGGGTGGCGGATCGACGCCGCGCAGCAGCAGCGGGCCCAGCCCGAGCGGCGCGAACTTGGTCAGCCCGGCCAGCGCGGCGGCCACGCCGCGACCCGCGGGCGAGGTGATCGCCAGCAGCGCGACCACGATCAACAGCGACACCAGGGCGTCGTTGGTGTTGGAGCTGAGCGTCCAGAGCGTGAACGGGTAGGCGGCCCAGGCGTAGGCCAGCACCACGCCGAGCGTCGGCCCGCGCACCCGGCGGCCGAGCCAGAACAGCCCGAACAGCGTGAGCAGGTCGAAGACGATCGCGGCCGCGTGCGCGGCGGGCAGGTCGTCCCAGGTGCCGCTCCAGCCGAAGATCGCCCGGAAGGGCACGTAGGCGTAGTAGGCGACCGGGCCGTAGGTGTCGCCGTTCGCGTTGTCCTTCGGCCACCCGCCGTACAGAGGCTTGCCGTGCACCAGCTTGTCGGCTCCGATCACACCCGCGTAGCCGACGTCGATCACGTTCGAGTTGACCACGTTCAGGCCGATCCGGAACCCGACCAGGAAGACCACCCCGATCGAAACCCAGGCCACCGGCACCCCCAGCCGCAGCGGCTCGCGCGGCCGGCCGCGGCCGAAGCCGAGCGCCAGCATGCGCACCATCAGGTACAGCATGAACGGATAGAGCAGCGGAGTGGAGAGCCCGATCGTGCCGTGGTTGAAGAAGGCCAGCGAAACCGACAGGCCCAGGAGCGCCAGCAGGTCGAGGTGGAGCATCGACCAGGCCCGGCGGCGGCGTCCGTCGGCCAGGACGCGGGTGCGGCGCCAGGGGATGAACGGCGCCATGAACAGCAGGCACATCGGGATCCACACGTACCAGGCGTTGACCCGCCGCCCGAACGCGCCCGGATAGCCCCGGGCCATCGACCAGGCCACCTGGAAGCCGGTCCAGACCTGGGTGACCGCGCCGCTGGCGTCGTCGACGTAGACCTGGGCAAGCTCGACCTGGTGCTTTCCCGACGAGAACCAGCTGACCTGCCACTGTCCCGGCCCCTTGGTGTATTCGTAGGCCACCGCGCCGGGGTGCCGGCGCAGCTCGGCCTTGACGGCCAGGCTGGCCGCGGCGATCCGCTCGACTTTGGCCGCGGTCAGCGTGTAGCCCTTCGGCGGCGTGTTCCGATCCGTGACCAGCACCGGCGTGTTGGGGTCGGCCACGGTGGTGGTCGTGGTGGTGGTGACCGTCCGGTTGGCCGCGCGAGCGGTTCCGGCCAGCCCCCCGGCGACGAGGATCGCCGCCAGTACGAGAACTAGGAGGAGCGCCGCGAGCTTGGCGCGCGGGGCATCTACGCCCGGAAGCTCCAAAGCTTCTGCCCGACGAACGACAGCGGCGTGCCGGCCACGATGGCGATGGCCTGGGCCAGCACCTTCATCATCCCCGCGTCGACGAGCAGCACAAGCGTCGCGTAGGTGAAGCCGAAGGCGACGAGCGAGATCATGAAGAAGCGCACCGCCTGGAGCACCGGATGATCCTGCTTGGCGGCGAAGGTCCAGTGCCGGTTCAAGACGAAGTTGTTCAGCACCGACACGGCCCACGCGATCACCGCCGAGAGGTGGTAGTCGATCCCCATCAGGTGGACGCAGACGGCGAACACGACGAGATTGACCACGTAGCCGCTGGCGCCCACCGCGCCGAACCGGGCCAGCTGCAGCCAGTTGTGCGTGCTGCGCATCCCGTGGCGGACTCGGTGCAGCGGCTGGCCGACCCCTCGACGCGCAGAAGCGGAGGCGGGGAGCGGCACGGTTGTGGTCAGCTCGTCGGACATCGTCGGGAAATGTATCGGCGCGATGTCGGCATCGCGTAAGTCTTCGACGCCGATTAGTCGGCTCCTAACTTAGATCTCCGCTGTCCTCCTAACCCGCCGGCGCCGTCGTCAACCCCGAAATGGTCCCTGACCATCGGCGCGACGTCCCGCAGCGACCAGCGGCCATGGGCGGCCGTCGAGGCCGGTCCGGTCCCGCACCAGAGCAGCGCGCCGAGGGAATCGGTGCGATGAAGCGAGCCGTGGCTGCCCCCGCCGACGTGATCGGCGCCCCCCCAGTCGACGAACTCGTAGCCCGGGGAGGCCGAGAGCAGAATGTCCCCGGCATTCGGACAGTTCAGGGCCGACCACACGCGCTCGAGCGCGTTCGGATATTCGCTGCACAGGAACCGTCCGTCCTGGACCTCGCCCCGCAGCGCGGCCAGATCGCCGTCGAGATCCCATCGGTTCCCGCGGTCGTCCTCGACCTGATCCCCGGGGGCGAACCGCAGCTCCCCGCGCCGGCTGCGGACGACCGCCTCGTCCCGGTCCGGGCCGGCCAGCCACAGGGCCAGATCGACCCCGTCCAGGCCGCAGGCGGCCTCGACCGAGCGGGCCACGATGTCGTCGTGGTGCTCCTCGTCGAGGGCATAGATCATCGCGGCCCGCTGGGCCGGGCTCAGGGCGACCTCCGCCCCGGCCGAGCGCGCCGCGCTGCGGGTGGCCACGTCGAACTCGGCGAACGCCCGGTCCAGGCGGATCCGCTCCTCGACCGCGGCCTGTGAGTGGTCCGAGGTGACGATCACCGCGTAGTCGTCCAGGAACGCGTCGGGTCCGCCGCCGGCGTGCATCAGGCGCTCGAGCTGGCGATCGGCCGCGGCGATCGAGGTGACCTGGGCATGGGGCCCGTTCTTGTGCGACCACACATCGTTGTCCGGAAGCGAGAACAGCATGAAGTCGAACAGGTCGTGCTCGACCAGGTAGGAGCCGACGCAACCCGTGTGCTGATCGCGGATCCCGGGCATCCCGAGCTGGCCGCGACAGCCGGTCTTGCGGCTGGCGTACAGGTCGGCGTAGAACAGCTCGCGCGGGCCGTCGATCGTCCGCCGGAACAGGGTCGAGGTGACGATCCGGGCCAGCGCGGTCTCGTTGGAGACCTCGTGGTGATGACGGCCCCGATAGATCAGATAGGTGGTCCCGGCCGTCCGCACGTCCGCGTCGTCGAGCGACTCGAACACGGTTTCGGTGTCGGGATTCAGATGCTCGGCGTTCATCCGGTAGACGGTGTCGGTCAAAGACCGCAGCACGCCGAACTGCCTCGAGGCCGAGAAGCTCGAGCCGTACTCGACGTAGCGGCCCTCCTCGCGGTGGTACCAGTTCATGCTGGGAATCCAGTGGCTGTCGGGCCCCGCGCCGGTGGTGATCGTGGCGGCACACACCGGCGTGACCGAGGGGAACGCGGCGACGCACTCGTCGACGTAGCAGCCATCGCGCCGGATCCGGGCCAGCGCCGGCGCCCGCCCGTTGGCGATGGCCCGCTCGAGCATCGCCGGCTTGAGCGCGTCGATCACGACCAAAATGAGCTTCTTGGGGGTCTTTCGGTGGTTGCCCCCGCGGGGCTTCTTGGCAGCGCTCACGACCGACGGCAGCTCAGCGCAGGATCCTCAGGCCTGCGTACTTCTGGCCCTCTCGCCGGCGACCGGCCAGCCACAGCCAGCCAAGCGCGACCAGCCCGAACACGCCGACCGGCGGAGCCACCACCGACAGGGCGGCCAGCAACACGGCCGCGCCTTCGGCATACAACGAGACGGCGCTTGCTGCCTGCGCGTCGAGGCGGGCCCGGGCCCGGGCGAACAGCGGGCGGGTGGCGAACAGCCCCACCGCGGCGCACAGCACGCCGCCGATCCAGCCTGGCCAGGCGACGTAGTGCTCTGTGCCACGGGCGGACAGCGAGCCGGCGAACAGCAGCGCACCCAGCGCGAGCGAGCACAGGGCGAGGGCTATCCCCTCCGGGCTGCGGAGACCGCGGTCCTCGCCTATCTGCCGTTCGAGCAGCGTGGCCAGGAACGCCAGCACGACCAGCGCGAGCAGGAAAGGCCAGCGCTGCAGGAAAGAATACGTCGTGCCGTTGAAGTGGATCTCGACATTGGCGGCGGCGAGGACGCCGACGACCAGGGCCGCCAGGAACGGGCGAATGCCCACCGCGGCGGCCACGCCGATCCCGGTGAGGATGTCGAAGACGAGATGCACCGTGCTGTACCGTGACCACCCGTGACGATAGAGGAGAGGGCAGTATGAGTGGGCGGGCTGGGCCCCCATCAAAGCGCCCGCGATCTACCGCCAGGGACATCGAGCGCTACGGCGCCCTGTTCGCGGAGCGAACCAAGGTGATGAAGTCCTCGGCCATGCGCGACCTGATGGCGCTGACCGAGCGCGACGACGTGATCTCGCTGGCCGGCGGCCTGCCCGACACCTCGAGCTTCCCGGCCGACTCGTACGCGTCGCTGATGAGCACGGTGGCGGCCAATTCGTGCGCCCGAGCCCTCCAGTACGGACCCACCGAAGGCCTCGGCCTGGTCAAGCGCTGCATCCGCGACGTGATGCGCGCCGAGGGCATGGAGGCCGACGAAGACGAACTGCTGGTGACCACCGGCGGCCAGCAGGTCATCGACCTCGTGTGCAAGACGCTGCTCGACCCCGGCGACGTGGTGGTGTGCGAGGCGCCGACCTACCCCGGCGCCGTGCCCACGTTCTCCACCTACCAGGCCGCCGTGGTTCAGGTCACGATGGACCGCAACGGGATGCGCACCGACGAGCTCGAGGCAACGCTGGAGCGGCTCGAGGGCTCCGGGCAGCGGCCCAAGTTCATCTACACGGTCCCGAACTTCCACAACCCGGCCGGCGTGACGATGTCACTCGAGCGCCGTCACGAGCTGGTTCGGATCGCCTCCGAGCGCGAGTTGCTGGTGCTCGAGGACAACCCCTACGGGCTGCTGCGCTTCGAGGGCGAGCCGCTGCCCACGCTGCGCTCGCTCGACGAGGAGTTCATCGTCTACGCCGGCACCTTCTCGAAGATCCTCTCGCCCGGTGTGCGCCTGGGCTGGGCCTGCGCGCCGGCCCCGGTGCTGGCCAAGATGAACCTCGGCAAGCAGGCGGCGGACCTGTGCTCGTCCTCGATCTCCCAGTACTTCGTCTCGGCCTACTTCGATTCCGGTCCGTGGGAGAACTACGTCCGGTCGGTCAACGAGATCTACCGCCGGCGGCGCGACGTGATGCTCGACGCGCTGGCCGAGCACCTGCCGCGGGAGGCGACCTGGACGCGTCCGCGCGGCGGGCTCTTCGTGTGGGCGCGGCTGCCGGACTACATCGACACCACCGACCTGCTGGCGCGCGCGCTCGAGGAGCACGTCGCGTTCGTCCCGGGCCGGGCGGCGTTCGTGGACGGGCGGGGCGGATCGGCGATGCGATTGAACTTCTCCGGGGTGGGCGAGGACGACATCTACGAGGGCATCCGGCGGATCGG
>DATFDC010000082.1:0-20135 GCA_035252415.1 Solirubrobacteraceae bacterium | reverse complement strand
TAGCGCCTATGACCGTTTCCCGCGGTCCGTGACGGTGCGGGGGATGGGGATTTTGTTTCAGTCCGCGCCTGGCCGTCGGGCTCGCCATCGAGCGACTGGGGTGGGGGAGCGGAGGCGCCCGTGGCGATCCGGGCGAGCACGGTCCCAACGTCCACCGTCGATTCCACCGGCACCAGGATCTCCGCCACCACGCCGCTCGCCGGCGACGGCACCTCGGTGTCGATCTTGTCGGTCGTGATCTCGGCGATCGTCGCGTCGGCCTCGATCCGGTCCCCGACTTCGACCCGCCACGCCACGATCGTGCCCTCGGCCACCGACACCCCCATCTGCGGCATGGTGACGTCGACTAATACGTCAGTAGGCGAGGAGCTCACGGCACGCCTCCCTCACTCGATCGACACCTGGCAGGACGGCCGCCTCGAGCGGTGGCGAGAACGGGATCGGGACGTCCGGCGTGGCGACCCGGACCACCGGGCCGTCCAGCGACTCGAACCCCTTCTCGGCGATCAGCGCCGCCACCTGGGCTCCCGCCGCGCACATCTGGTTGGCCTCGTCGATGATCACGACCTTCGAGCAGCGCTCGACCGAGTCGAGGATCGCCTCCTCATCCAAGGGCACCAGCGACCGCAGATCCAGAACCTCCACGGACGCCCCGTCGAGGCCGTCGGATACCGCCTCCAAAGCCACCGGGACCATCGCGCCGTAGGCGATCACCACCAGGTCGGACCCGGGCCGCGCGACCCGGGCGGAAAACGGGGTCTCGAACACACCCTCGGGGACCTCCCCCTTGACCCGGCGGTACAGGTGCTTGTGCTCCATGAAGCAGACCGGATTCGGGTCGTGGATCGCGGAATGCAACAGGCCCTTGGCATCCGCAGCCGTCGACGGCGCCACCACCTTGATCCCGGGCGAGTGCATGAACCACGCCTCGGGGTTCTGGGAATGGAACGGGCCGCCCGAGAACCCGCCGCCCGAGGGCAGCCGGACCGTGATCGGGACGGCCAGGCCCTGGCGGTAGTGCATCTTGCCGGCGACGTTGACCAACTGGTCGAAGCCGCATGAGATGAAGTCCGAGAACTGCATCTCGCACACCGGTCGCAAGCCAACGACTGCCGCTCCCACCGCACACCCGATGATCGCGGACTCGGCCAGCGGCGTGTCCATCACCCGGTCGGTGCCGAACTCGTCGACGAACCCGTCGGTGACCTTGAACGCGCCACCGAACACCCCGATGTCCTCGCCCATCAGGATCACGTTCGGGTCGGCCCGCAGCTCGTCGCGCAGCGCGGCCGAGATCGCTTGGAGGTAGGTGAGCGTCGGCATCAGGACTCACCCCCGGAGAACCCACTCCACGGAGCCTCGCCGTCTCCCAACGGCTCGGCCTCGCCTTCGCAGAACACGCCGTCGGTCGCGGTCGCCGGATCGGGCATCGGCCCGGACAGCGCCTCCTCGGCCGCCTCGTCGATCGACGTCTTGATCTCGGAGCGCAGCGCGTCGACGTCCACGCCGGCGTCCCGCAGCCGCGCCTCCTGACGCTCGATCGGGTCGCGCTTGCGCCACTCCTCGACCTGCTCCTTGGGCACGTACTTCATGTCGTCGTGGGCGGCGTGGCCGTGCATGCGCATGGTCACGGCCTCGATCAGCGTCGGCCCCTCGCCGGCCAGCGCCCGCTCGCGCGCGGCCCGAGCCGCCTCGAACATCGCCTCGACGT
Source organism: Solirubrobacteraceae bacterium (assembly GCA_035252415.1). Classification (GTDB taxonomy): domain Bacteria; phylum Actinomycetota; class Thermoleophilia; order Solirubrobacterales; family Solirubrobacteraceae; genus Palsa-465. The sequence continues at coordinate 18,424 of DATFDC010000082.1, read as the reverse complement.
CGTTGCCGTCGACGGTCACGCCGACGAACCCGTACGCCGCGGCCCGCTCGACCGGGTCGACCGCGAACTGCTTGTCGACCGGCGTCGAGTACGCGTACTGGTTGTTCTCCAAAACAAAAACCACCGGAAGCTTCTGGACCCCGGCCCAGTTCATCGCCTCGTGGAAGTCCCCGCGCGATGTGGACCCGTCGCCGAACCACGTGAGAGCGCACCGGCGCTCGCCCCGCAGCTTGAATGCCATCGCCATACCGGTGGCCACCAGCATCATGTCGGGGAGCATCGAGACCATCCCGACGCACCCGAGCTGGCGGTCCCCGAAGTGGACGTTGCCGTCACGGCCGGCGGTGATCCCCGCCGCGCGGCCCATGTACTGCGACAGGATCCGAGCCGGCGTCACGCCGCGGATCAGGTGGGCGGCCAGGTCGCGGTGCAGGATGCACAGCCGGTCTTCCGGGCCCATCGCGAACGCCGCGCCGGCCGACACCGCCTCCTGCCCGTAGCCGTCGTAGAACGACCCCGGGACCTTGCCCTGCCGGTACAGGGTCATCGCGCGCTCTTCCAACCCCCGCATCAGCAGCATCGCGCGCAGCAGCCAGATGCGGTCCTCCAGTGTCAGATGCTCGACCGCCGCCGCCCCGCCGGCGGCCGGCTCAGCCGTGTGAGTGGCCATCTCTCCAGTTTTCCCTTTCTCCGTGGGCCGGAACGGGATCTCCGCTGCCGGACCCGGGTCACCGAACCCTCCGGGATCACCGGGCCGGGCTCTTGCTCTGAGTTTATTGGACCGTCCGCCCGCCACTAACCTTGGGCGATGGACAGCGCCCGGCTGTCGCACACGCGAGCCAGTCTCGTGCGCCTGCGCTGGCGGCGCGCCGGCGCATGGCTGTGGCCTTCGTTCATCGCGTTCACGGTCGCCGACGCCGTGATTGGTCACAGCCTCCCGCCGGCCGGCTCGACCGAGTCTCTGACCGCGGCCGGGCTGCTCGGGCTGGTCCTGAACCTGCTCGGGGTCCTGCTCCTCTCGCGCCCCCTCGCCTGGGCCTTCAGACGCGTGCGACCCGACCTGCCGACGATCGTCGCCCGCGACTACGGCGGCACGCTCGTGGTGCTCGCCCTCACCGCGACGCTCGTCCTCGTCGGCCTCATGCACCGGCCAGCCATGCAGGCCACGCAGCGGGACATGCAGGACGCGGTCGCCCGCGCCCAGGCCTGGATCGGCGACCGGGCGCCCGACGAGTTCCGCCGCAATCTCCAGGTGGTCAGCCTGTTCGCGATCCAGGCGGGCACGATCTACCGGGCCTGTGTGCCAAACCTCAAGCACACCAAGAGCTATTGCGTGATCGTGGACCGGAGCAAGCCGTTCGATCAGAGCGTGAGGTTCTCGGGCTACGAGTCGAACGACACGCTCTCCTCCGGCACGGACTGAAGCCCGCTGCGAGACCAGGACATCAAGCGCACCGTCCTGGTCGCGAGCATCCTCGGCTCGGGGATCGTGTTCCTCGACCAGACGATCGTCAACGTCGCGCTGCCGGCGATCCGCTCGAGCCTCCACGGCAGCCTGGCCGACCAGCAGTGGGTGGTCGAGGCCTACCTGCTCACGTTGGCTTCGCTGCTGTTGCTCGGCGGATCGCTGGGCGACGTACTGGGGCGCCGGCGAATCTTCACCGCGGGACTGCTCGGCTTCGGAGCCTGCTCGCTCGTCTGCGCGCTCGCGCCTAACAGTCCTGTGCTGATCGCCGCTCGCGGCCTGCAGGGCATCGCCGGGGCGCTGCTCGTCCCGAGCACGCTGGCCCTGATCGTCGACTACTTCCCCACCGACGAGCGCGCGGCGGCGATCGGGACGTGGACCGCCTGGACTGGGGTGGCGACCGTGATCGGGCCACTGGGTGGCGGGGCACTGGTCCAGGCCGCCTCGTGGCGGTGGATCTTCCTGATCAACCTGATCCCGGTGGCGATAACGATCTCGCTGCTCCGGCGCCTGCCTCCGGATAACCGCGTGGCGCGCCGGACCGACTGGATCGGCGGCCTGCTCTGCGTGCTCGGGCTGGGGGGCCCGGTGTTTGGGCTGATCGAGCAGTCGCGCTACGGCTTCGGCGATCCGCGCGTGGCCGTGCCGATCGTGGCCGGATTGATCCTCCTGGTCGCGTTCGGGGTCTGGGAGCGGCGGACCCCCGAGCCGATGATGCCGCTGCACCTGTTCGCGGTGCGGAACTTCGCCGTCGGCAACCTCACCACGCTGTCCATGTGGGGCGGGCTCGCCGTGGCCACGTTCTTCCTCGTGGTGTTCGTCCAGCAGGTGGGCGGCTATACGCCGATCGCCGCCGGGCTCTCTCTCCTGCCGATCACGCTGATCATGTTCACGCTGTCACGGCGCTTCGGGGCGCTGGCCACTCGCCTCGGGCCGCGCCGGTTCATGTCGGCCGGGCCGATCTTGGCCGCCGCCGGCCTGCTCTTGTTTGCCCGCGCCGGCGCGCATCCGAGCTACGCCACCGTGATCCTGCCCGGCGTGCTCGTGTTCGGCCTCGGCCTGGCCGCCACGGTGGCGCCGCTGACCGCCACCGTCCTCGGCTCGGTCCCGGCTGGCCGCTCGGGGCTGGCCAGCGGGACCAACAACGCAGTCGCGCGGATCGCCGGGCTGCTGGCGATCGCCGTGGTCGGGGCGGCGGTGTCGGGCGGCTTTGCCTCGCGCCTGGATCATGACCTCGGACACCCGGCTCCCACCGCGATCAGAAGCCGCCCTCTGGTGACGTCGGCCCCCGGTCAGCCGGCGGTCGTTCGTCACGCGCTCGTCGACGCCTCGGTGCACGGGTTCCACATCGGCATGGAGATCGCCGCCGGCCTGGCCGCCCTCGGTGGGTTGATCGCGCTGATCGGGATCGAGAACACGGGGTAGCCTGGGGGCGCCTTGCCAGACCAACAGCCATTCGTCGCGGTGATCACCGGCGCCTCGAGCGGCATCGGCGAGGCCACCGCGCGCCGCCTGTCGCGTGAGCCCGGCGCGCGCCTGGTGCTGGTCGCCCGCCGGCATGACCGACTTGAGAAGCTCGCGGACGAACTCGGTGGCGCCACCGTCGTGGCCACGGACCTCACCGAACCCGAAGCTCCCCAGGCCGTGCTCGAAGCGGTCGGCCGGGCCCACGGCGGCGAGCTGCACCTGCTGGTCAACAACGCCGGCGCCCGCTGGGCCGGCTCGTTCGCCGAAACCGGCTGGGACAACGTCGAGCGCCACATGAAGATCAACTTCGAGGCGCCGATCAGGCTCACCGAGGCGCTCCTCCCGATGATGCGAGCGACAGCGGCCAAGCACACGCATCTCGTCTCGATCGTCAACGTATCGAGCACCTCGGGCCGGGTCGCCCGGGGCAACGCGGGCGGCTATTCGGCCGCCAAGTTCGCCCTGGCCGGCTGGAGCGATTCCCTGGCCGCCGAGGAGCGCCCACACGGACTGCACGTCGGGCTCGTCCTGCCCGGGTTCATCACCACCGAGGGCTTCCCGCAGGCCGAGCTGGTCGCCCACCCGGTCCTGCGCCGCATCGTCTCGAAGCCCGAGGCGGTCGCCGAGGCGATCGTCGAGTGCGGGCTGAACGGCCGGGTCGAGCGCTACGCGCCGCGGCCGTACTGGCTCGCGGCCGCGGCACGGATCCTGGCGCCCGGGCTGGTTCGCCGGGCGATCTCGGGGGACACACTGACCCCGACGACTGGCTCCGATCAGCACGACTGATCTCTAAGCTACACATGTGTAGCTATCGAAATCCAGGGGAGTAACCACACATGAACGCCAACGTCCGCCGAGCCGCCGTGCTCGGTGGCATCCGAATCCCGTTCGCCCGCCAGAACGGCCCCTACGCCCGCGCGTCGAACCAGGACATGATGACCGCCACCCTCGAGGCGCTTATCTCCAAATTCGAGCTTGCGAACGAAGCCCTCGGCGAGGTGGCCGCCGGCGGCGTGCTCAAGCACAGCCGCGACTTCAACCTGACCCGCGAGTGCGTGCTCGGCACGCGCCTGGATCCTCACACGCCCGCCTACGACATCCAGCAGGCGTGCGGCACCGGACTCGAGGCGACGATCCTCGTGGCCAGCAAGATCGCGCTCGGCCAGGTCGACTCCGCGGTCGCCGGGGGGTTCGACACGACCTCGGACGCGCCGATCGCGGTCAACGAGGACCTCCGCCAGGTCCTGCTCGAGCTGAACCGGTCCAAGAGCAATGCGGCCCGGCTGAAGGCGCTGACCAAGCTCCGCCCCCAGCAGATCGTGCCCCAGATCCCCCGCAACGCCGAGCCGCGCACCGGCCTCTCGATGGGCGAGCACGCCGCGATCATGGCCAAGGAGTGGGGGGTGACCCGCGAGGAGCAGGACGAGCTGACGGTGGCCAGCCATCGCAACCTGGCCGCCGCCTACGACACCGGTTTCCTCGACGACCTGGTCACGCCGTTCCTCGGTCTCGAGCGCGACCAGAACCTGCGCCCGGACACGAGCGTGGAGAAGCTGGCCAAGCTCAAGCCGGTGTTCGGCGGCGAGGAGGGCACGATGACCGCCGGCAACTCGACCCCGCTGTCCGACGGCGCCTCGGCGGTGCTGCTGGCCTCGGAGGACTGGGCGGCCGAGCACAACCTCCCGGTCCAGGCCTACATCGTCGACGCCCAGACCGCCGCGGTCGATCACGTTCACGCGCGCGAGGGACTGCTGATGGCGCCGACCTACGCCGTGCCCAAGCTGCTCGGGCGTAACAACCTGAGCCTGCAGGACTTCGACTTCTATGAGATCCACGAGGCGTTTGCCGCCCAGGTCCTGTGCACGTTCAAGGCGTGGGAGGACCCGGTCTACTGCAAGGAGAAGCTCGGGCTGGATGCACCGCTGGGCAGCGTCGACCGCGACAAGCTGAACACGCACGGCGGCTCGCTGGCCGCGGGCCACCCGTTCGGCGCCACGGGCGGCCGGATCGTCGCCGGCCTGGCCAAGATGCTGGCGGAGAAAGGCTCCGGAAGCCGAGGACTGATTTCGATCTGCGCCGCCGGCGGCCTCGGCGTGACGGCAATCATGGAGGCAGCATGAGCGACCGCTATCAGCAACTCGTCAACACCCCGATCGGCAAGATCGTCTCCAAGCAGATCGGGCTGCCAGCACCGGTCAAGCTCGAGCGCTACGAGCGCGGCCAGCCCGTCATCGACGGGCCCGTGCTGTTCGGCTCGGCGCCCGGCGGACGGCTGGCCGGCGCTATCGCGCAGGTTCTGAGCGGCATCGACGCCGAGGTCCACACCGCGCTGGAGGACGAAGCGCGTACGGCAGCGGCCGACGCGGGGTTGGACGCCCAGGTCTTCAATGCCGAGACCGCGACCGAGGATCAGAGGTTCAAGGCGCTGGTGTTCGACGCGAGCGGCATCGCCGACAGCACGCAACTGAGCGCGGCGTACGCGTTCTTCCATCCGACGATCAGGCGCGTCAAGACCTCCGGCCGGGTGATCGTGCTCGGCACGCCACCCGACGACGCGAACACCCCGCGCCAGGCCACCGCCCAGCGCGCGCTCGAAGGATTCGTGCGCTCGATCGGCAAAGAGGTCCGCAAGGGCGCCACCGCCCAGCTCATCTACGTCGGCCAGAAGGCCGAGGACCAGATCGAGTCCACGCTGCGGTTCTACCTCTCGCCGAAGTCGGCGTATGTGAGCGGCCAGGTGGTCCAGATCGCCGCCGGCGACCAGGCCGCCGACGGCATCGACTGGGAGCACCCGCAGGCGGGCCGGTTCGCGCTGGTCACCGGGGCCTCGCGCGGGATCGGACGGGCCATCGCCCAGGTCCTGGCCCGCGACGGCGCCCACGTGATCGGGCTCGACGTGCCCGCCCTGCAGCGCGAGCTCGAGGAGACGATCGGGGAGCTCGGCGGCTCGACGCTGGTCCTCGACATCACCGACGACGACGCTCCCCAGCGCATCGCTGATCACGTGCTGACCAACCATGGCGGCGTCGACGTGGTCGTCCACAACGCCGGCGTCACGCGGGACAAGACGCTCGGCCGGATGAGCGATGAGCAGTGGGACATGGTGCTCGGGATCAACCTGACCGCTCAGGAGCGGATCAACGAAGAGTTGCTCGCCCGCCAGGCCCTCAACGAGAACGGCCGGATCGTGTGCGTGTCCTCGATGAGCGGGATCGCCGGCAACGCGGGCCAGACCAACTACGCCGCGTCGAAGGCCGGGGTGATCGGGATGGTCCACGCGATGGCTCCCGAGGTCGCCTCCAAACGCGCGACGATCAACGCGGTGGCGCCCGGGTTCATCGAGACCCAAATGACCGCCGCGATGCCGATCGCCACCCGCGAGGCCGGACGGCGGATGAACAGCCTGGCCCAGGGCGGGCTGCCGGTCGACGTGGCCGAGACGATCGCCTGGTACGCCAATCCGGCCTCGGGCGGCCTGAACGGAACCGTCGTGCGGGTCTGCGGGCAGAGCCTGGTGGGCGCGTGATGGCCACGCGCGAGCTCTCGAGTAGCCCCTCGATGCCGGCCCTGTTCGCCCGCGCTGGCGCGGCGATGATCCCGGGCGCCGCGAAGCTGCCGTTCCTCGGGGGCGGGGGCCACGACGTGCCGGACCTCACGCTCAAGCTGACTGACGCGTCAATCGACCCCGACCGGCTGAACGCCTACAACAGGGTGTGCGGGTTCGATCTGCGCGACGAGGTGCCGGTCACCTATCCGCACATCCTGGCCTTCCCGCTCCAGCTCTCCTTGATGACCGACTCGAGCTTCCCGTTCCCGGCCATCGGGCTCGTGCATATCTACAACCGGATCGTCCAGCACCGCCCGATCAAGACAACCGAGCAACTCGAGATCCAGGTGCACGCGACGCCAGTTGAGGACCATCCTCGCGGCAAGCAGTTCTCGCTGATCTCCGAGGTCCGGGTCGGCGGCGAGCTGGTCTGGGAGGAGATCTCGACCAACCTCAAGCGCGGCGCAAACCACGAGGGCGCCAACCCGCCGGGGAGCGATCTCCCCAAGGCCGAGGATTTGCCGGCGACCGCCACGTGGACCCTGAGCGGCGATCTCGGGCGGCGCTACGGCTCGGTGTCGGGCGACCTGAATCCGATCCATGTGCACCAACTGACCGCGCGCCTGTTCGGCTTCAAGTCGGCGATCGCCCACGGCATGTGGACCAAGGCGCGCTGCCTGGGCGCGCTCCAGGCCCGCCTGCCCGACGCCTTCACGGTCGAGGTGGCGTTCAAGAAGCCGATCTTCCTGCCCGGGAAGGTCGAGTTCTGCGAGGCGGCCGAGGAGGGCGCGGCGTTCGACGTCCAGTTCGGAGTCCGCGACCCACGCAAGGGCAGCTCGCATCTGGACGGGCGGGCCTTCTCCGGCGCCGCAACCTAACGATCACCCGCTCCCGGCCGATAACCGGGGGCAATGGCCAATGCGGCGATCTCACATCAGAACGTCCGCCTCGGACCGGGTCGCCATCCGCGGCCCGGGAAGGTCGTGTGCGTCCTGGAGCTCGCCTCGATGCTGGCCGGCGATCGGTTCGGCGACCGCCCGGTCTCGGTGTGTCCGGTGATCGGCGCGATCCTGCGCGCCTACAACGACAACGTCGACGACCGCCGCCGCCAGGACCTCTACCGCTTCGCCGCCGACGCGGTCGGCACGCGCCGCGATTACCGCGTGCAGCGCCTCCGCGCCGACGCGGCCATCGATTGGGCGCTGGTTCGCTACCACGAGCGCCGCGGCACGCTGCTGGCGCCGCCCGACCCCGAAGGCCTCAGGGACGAGATCGGCTACTACGTGGTCGGCGCACTGCACGGACGCGGACGCTGGTCCGACGACGCGCACGCGTCGATGATCGCGCTGCTCGAGAACCTGATCGAGCTCGACGCCGAGCCGGCGCTAGACGCCGTCGTCGACGAGCCGCTGGTGCCGCTCGTCGCCGATCTGCTGGAAGAGGTCGCGCAGCCGCTCGAGCACGCCGGCGGCTACCACGAGTTCGTCCTCGCTGAAGGGCTCCAGTGCGGCGCGGAGGCGGGGCTCGAATCGAGCCCGGCGCTCCTCCACCAGGCCGCGTCCGCTCTGGGTGAGCGAGGTGAGCACGACGCGCCGGTCGCGGTCGGAGCGATGGCGCTCGACCAGGCCGGCCCCAGCGAGCCCTTCCAGCATCTCGGTCACGCTCGCCGGACTCAGGTCCGCAGCCTCCGCGAGCTCGCGAACCGACATCTGACACTCGTCGCGAAGGCAGAAGAGCAGGCTGTACTGCGCGTCGGTGAGCTCGCCCGGGCGGTTGGTCTCGCGCCCGCGCAGCCGGCGCACCGCGGCCATCGCGCGCTTGAACGACCGGGCCACCTGCTCGGCGGCGTCGCCCTCGCTGCGCTCGCCTACACGGTCGCCAAGCGGCGCTAGCTGCTTCTCCGCGCTCACGCCACGGACCCCCGGACCCGAGTTCGGCGCCAGCCGAACTCGCAAGCGAAGACGAAGTCTTCGCCGCTCACGCCGCGATCGCCTCCGCCAGGGCCTCCGGCGAGGCCTCCGCCGCAGCGCCCTTGCTCCGGCGCGCCGCGCGCTCGGCGCGCATCAGGATCACGCACGGAACGATGGCCAGCGCGGACAGGATCGCCGAGGCCCAGAACGCGGTGCCGTACGCGTGCGCGGCTGCGCTCAGCGAATGCGCGCCGGTGAGAGCGCGCTCGAGCACCACCGCGAGCACCGCGGTGCCGATCGACCCGCCGACGCGCTGGAGCACGTTGAGCTGGGGCGTCGCGCTGGCCAACTCGGAGCGCTCGAGCGAAGCGAACGCGGCGGCCATCGTGGGCATGAAGCCGAAGCCGATCCCGATCCCGCGGACGAACATCGCCGCCGACAGCCCGAAGATCGAGGTGTGAGCGCCGATCAGCCCGAACGGGATCGTGGCCAGCGTGCACACGATCACGCCGAACAGCGCCAGCGGGCCGCCGCCGATGCGGTCGGTCAGCTTGCCGGCGATCGGCATCGCGAACGCGGCGCCCAGACCCTGAGGCGCGGTGAGCAGGCCGGTGTCGACGACGCTCTCGAAGCGGACGCCCTGCCAGTACAGGGGCAGCAGGATCATCCCGCCGAACAGGGCCGCACCGAGGCAGAACATGGCGAACGACGCCGAGGAAAACGTGGGCCGCCGGTACAGGCGGATGTCGAGGAGCGGCTTGGGCACGCGCAGGGCGTGAAGCACGAACATCGCCACGAGCGCGACGCCGACCAGGACCGGGAAGATCACCTTCGGCGAACTGAAGCCGCCGGTCACGCCGACCTCGGCCAGGCCGTAGGTGAGCAGCGGCAGCCCGGTCGCCATGAGCAGAAGTCCCCGGACGTCGAGCCGGTCGGCCGCACCGGGCTTCACCTTCGGCAGCACCCGGATCGCGGCAATCACGGCGACCACGCCGACCGGCACGTTGACGTAGAAGATCCAGCGCCAGCTCATGTTCTGCACGATCAGCCCGCCCAGCGTGGGCCCGAGGACCGGCGCGAGCATGGCCGGGACGGCCACGATGCTCATCACGCGCCCCATCCGCTTCGGGCCCGCGGCCTCGGCCATCATGAGCTGGCCGATCGGCAGGATCATCCCGCCGCCGACGCCCTGGAGGGCGCGGAACACGATCAGCTGAGTGGTGTCCGCGGCCAGGCCGCACAGGGCCGAGCCGGCGGTGAACAGTACGAGCGAGACAAGGTAGACCCGCTTGGCGCCGAACCGGCGCGCCGCCCAGCCCGAGACCGGGATCACCGCGGCCAGCGCGAGCATGTAGCCCGTCACCACCCACTGGATCTCGGAGATCGAGGCGTCCAGCTTGTGCGACAGCGTCGCCAAAGCGACGTTGACGATCGTGGTGTCGAGGATCGACATGATCGATCCAAGGACCACGACCGCGCTCACGCGCCAGACGTGGGCGTCGATGGTGTCGTGCTGCTCGTTCACGTGCGTCATTCCTTGTTCGGGTTCACCACCCGTATCGGATAATTCGTTCGGTTCCTAAAGATTCGGTCCCGAACGATATCACCCGCCGGGGAGCGCCGCGGCGCGAGTCGGTCGCCGCCGTCTATCTTCAGGGGCAATGTCCACGTTCGCCGATCTGGGGCTCGATTCCGACATCCTCGATGCCCTGCACGACGTCGGGTACGAGTCGCCCACCCCGATCCAGGAGCAGACGATCCCGCCGCTGCTCCAGGGCCACGACATGATCGGCCAAGCGCAGACCGGATCGGGCAAGACCGCCGCGTTCGGCCTGCCCATGCTCCAGTACGTCAACCCCGGCGATCACGAGGTGCAGGGCCTGGTGCTGACGCCGACCCGCGAGCTCTGCATTCAGGTGACGCAGGCGCTGCGGGCCTACGGCCGGCGCAAGGGAGTCGACGTGGTCGCCGTGTTCGGCGGTGCGCCGATCCGCTCTCAGGCCTCCCAACTGCGCGCCGGCGGCCACGTCGTGGTGGGAACCGTCGGCCGGGTCAAGGACCTGATCTCGCGCCACATGCTGCTGCTGCACGGAACCCGGTTCGTGGTCCTCGACGAGGCCGACGAGATGCTCGACCTCGGGTTCCTCGAGGACGTCGAGCGGATCCTCGCCCTGACCCCCTCGAGCCGGCAGACCGCGCTGTTCTCGGCCACGATGCCGCCGGAGATCAGGCGGTTGGCCGACCAGTACCTCTACGACCCGATCACCGTCAAGGTCCAGACGGCCACGCTGACCGTGGAGACCGTCGAGCAGTTCTGTCTCGAGGTCCGCCCGCGCGAGAAGGCGGATCGGCTCGTCGACGTCCTGCGGGCCGAGCGTCCGGACCAGGCGATCGTGTTCGTGCGGACCAAGATCCGCGCCGAGCAGCTGTTCCGGACCCTTCGCGACCGCGGCATGAACGTCAAGGCGCTCCACGGTGACATGAGCCAGGGCGCGCGCGACGGGGTGATGATCTCGTTCAAGGACGGCCGGCTCCCGTATCTCGTGGCCACCGACGTGGCCGCCCGCGGGCTGGACATCTCCGGGGTCTCGCACGTGATCAACTACGACGTCCCGACCTCGCCCGACGTGTACGTGCACCGGATCGGGCGCACCGGCCGGGTCGGTCGCAGCGGCCGGGCGATCACGTTCTTCGAGCCTCAGCAGCGCCGCGATCTGCGGGCGATCGAAAACCACGCCGGGGTCACGCTGGCGCCCTGGGTCGAGCACGCCCATGTCGCGCCGACCCCGGTCACGGCCAAGCCGCGCCGGCACTCCAAGCCCCGCGTGTCGGGCGACGGCGACGGGCCGGCGCGCAAGCTGATCGTTTCGCTGGGCCGCGCCGAGGGGCTCGAGCCGTCGGACATCATTCACGCGATCACCGCCGCCACCGGGCTGGACGGCGAGTCGGTGCGCAACGTCCGCGTACTCGAGCGCTTCACGCTGCTCGAGGTCCCCGAGCGCGACGCCGAGCGGGTGGTCGATCGGGTCACCGGCACTGAGGTGTGCGGCCAGCCGGTCCGGCTCGAGCCCGCCGCCACCTGAGCCTGTCAAGTCTCTGTCAGCTCCGCGGCCGGCCGCCGCGACTCGCGTCGAGCCCATGTGTTGCGATCCGAGACGTGTGGACCGATCGTTAGGTCGGTAACCAAACAACGCGGAGGTTCGGATTTGCGGTTCTCATCGCTCGTGCGCAGGCGGCCGTCGGCCTCGCTGGTCGTCTCGTTCGTGGCCCTGTTCGTGGCCCTCGGCGGGGTCGGATACGCCGCCACCCAACTGCCGAGAAACAGCGTCGGCAACGCCCAGCTGAGGAACGGGAGCGTGGGCAACTGGAAGTTGAAGTTCAACGCGGTCGGCGGTCGCAAGATCATCAACGGCGCCGTCGGGGCCAGGCAGGTCAACTCGACTCAGGTGCAGCTGCGGGTCGGCTCGCCGTGCCCGACCGGCGCGATCAAGTCGATCGGGCTGTCGGGAACGGTTACCTGCACTCCGACGCTGCCCAACGAGGTCGGGACGAGCGCGGCGGCGGTCACGCTGGGCGCGGGTTCGACGCAGGCCGCCACCGAGTCGCTCCCGGCCGGGTCCTCGTACCTGGTGCTGGCCTATCCGCACGCGGTGATCAGCGGGGCGACCGGGCAGCGAGTGCAGGTTGACTGCACGCTGTCGGTCCCGCCCGGCACCGGAACCTCGACCACGACCAAGAGCCTTGCCGTCGAGGTTGGATCGAGCAGCCACTCGCAGGCCGGGACGATCCCGCTGGTATTGCCGGTGGCGTCGTCGAGCAGCGCGCAGGCGGCCACGGTGAGCTGCACGGACAGCGCCACGCCGAGCACGCCGGCGCCGACGGTGACCGTCGACTCGACGCTCAACGCGATCCAGACCGCCGCGAACGGTTGAGCTGAGGGAAGGGCCGGCCTCGCGGGGGGCACGCGGGGTGGGCCAGGGGGCGTAACCGGGCCGGCCTCGCGGGGGCGAGCGGGGCCGGCCGGGGGCCGTGTTGCAGCACTTTCGCGGGCTGGCCCGGGCCGGATACGGTTGGGCCGGGACTTGTTCGAACCCGGAGGTGAGTCGATGACTCTGCGCTCGCTCGCGCGCCGGCACCCATCCGCGGCGCTGGTCGTCTCGTTCCTGGCCCTGTTCGTGTCGCTTGGCGGCGCCGGCTGGGCCGCCCTGCGGATCCCGCCGCGCAGCGTGGGGAATGCCCAGCTGCAGAACTTCTCGGTGGGCAACGCCAAGCTCAAGCCGAACTCGGTGGGCGCAGCCAAGATCATCGCCGGAGCGGTCGGCGCCCGGCAGGTGAACTCGAGCCAGGTGCAGTTGCGCGTGACCGGGCCGTGCACGGCGGGGGCGATCCAGTCGATCGCGGAGTCGGGAAACGTCACGTGCACGCAGGTGCAGTCCAACGAGTACGGGACGAGTGCGTCGCCGGTCCCGCTGGGCGCGGGTTCGACGCAGGTCGCCACCGAGTCGCTGCCGACCGGCCCGCCTTACCTGGTGCTGGCGTATCCGCATGTGGTGATCGGCGGGACGTCCGGGGTTACTCAGCGCGTCGAGGTTGACTGCACGCTGTCGGTCCCGCCCGGCGCCGGGACCTCGACGGCGACCAAGAGCCTTGCCGTGGAGCTTGGATCGAGCGGTCGCTCGCAGGCGGGCACGATCCCGCTGGTGTTGCCGGTCGCGTCGTCGACGGGCGCGCAGACCGCGACGGTCAGCTGCACCGACAGCGCGACGCCGAGCACGCCGGCGCCGACCGTGGCGGTCGACGCGACACTCAACGCGCTCCAGACCGCGTCGAACAACTGACCGCGAGTACGCTGGGCGCCATGTCAACCGCAAAGATGAACACCAGCCTGGGCACGATCGACATCGAGTTCTTCGACGACGACGCGCCCGAGACCGTGGCCAACTTCCGCAAGCTCGCGGGCGATCACTTCTACGACGGGATCATCTTCCACCGGGTGATCTCCGACTTCATGATCCAGGGCGGGTGCCCCCAGGGCACTGGTACCGGCGGCCCCGGCTACACGTTCGGCGACGAGTTCAACCAGCACAAGGTCGTCCGCGGCGCGCTGGCCATGGCCAACGCCGGCCCCAACACGAACGGCTCGCAGTTCTTCATCGTGACCACGGCGGCCGCGCCCTGGCTCGATGGCAAGCACACCGTGTTCGGCCAGGTGACCGACGGGATGGACACGGTCGACAAGATCGAGGCCGTTCCGACCGGCGCCGGCGACCGTCCGGTCGATCCGCCGGTGATCGAGTCGATCGACTTGGGCGACTGAGACCGGCGCCTCAGCGCAGGCTCACGCCGAGGAGACGCTCGAGCTCGCCGAGGGTCTCGGTCGCCGTGCGGTGGTGGACCGTGGCCATGCCGAGCTCGGCGGCCGGCTCGAGATTGAACGGGAGGTCGTCGACGAACACGCACGCGTCGGGCGCGAGGCCGATGCTCTCTGCCCCGACCGCGTAGATCTCGGGCGCCGGCTTGCGAATGCCGACCTCTCCGGAGATCACCACGCCGTCGAACAACTCGGCCAGGAGGTCTCGCGGATAGCGCCGGGTTCCCCAAGAGTTCGACACGAGTCCGGTTCGGATCCCGCCGGCGCGGGCCCGGCGCACGGCGGCCAGCATGTCCTCGTCCGGGGCCGACCCCGCGAACATCCGGTCGATCAGTTCCGGCGCGGCGACCCCGAGCAGCTCGGCGAACCGGAGCTCGAACTGGTCCTCCTCAACCGTCCCCGTCTCGAGCGCGATGAGCAGATCGCGGCAGTCGCGGTCCTCGCGAAAGCGGCGCCGGACCGTGTCCGGCTCGAGTCCCTCGAGCTCGCAGAACGCGCGGAACGACGCGAACAGATCGCTGGTCAGGACCCCGCCCCAGTCGATCAGCAGGCCCTGGTAGCGGCCGTTCTCAGAAGCCATCACGCGTGACGGACAGGGCGCGGTCGGCGATCTCGACCACGCCATCCCCGAACGACTTCAGGTATGGATCGTCGGTGGAGCCGGCCAGGGCGCGCTTGTAGTTGCCCTCCATGAACACGACCGCCTTCCAGAGGGCCAGGGTCACATACCAGTCGAGCGCCTGAACCGAGCGCCCCGAGCGCTCCTCGTACGCGGCGGTCAGCTCGGCTCGCGTCGGGAAGCCGGGCAACAGGGTGACGTTGTGGGCGTTGAACTTGCCGACCACGTCGCCGGCCTGAGTCCAGTGCATCAGCATGTAGCCGACGTCGGCCAGTGGGTCGCCGATCGTGGCCATCTCCCAGTCGAAGATCGCCACCAGACGCGCCGGGGCGTGCGCGGCGAACATGGTGTTCCCGAGCCGGAAATCGCCGTGCACGATCGTGGCCTCCGGCGAGGCCGGCAGGTTGTCCGCCAGCCAGCGGCCGACCTCCTCGACCTGGGGAAGCTCGCGGGTTCGGTTGTGCTCCCACAGGCCACCGAACCGCCGCAGTTGCCGCTCGAGATAGCCCGTCGGCTTGCCGAACCCATCCAGTCCGATCGCGGTCCAGTCCACCCGGTGTAGCTCGACCAGCGCGTTGATCAGCTCCTCGGCGATCTGGGCGCGCTGCTCGGGCGTGTCCAGCACGGCCGGGATGCTGTCGGTGATCACCTCGCCGGCCACCCGCTCCATCACATAGAACGGCGCGCCGATGGCCTCGGGGTCCTCGCACACCGCCAACACCTTCGGCACCCGCACCGGCGTGCGTTCCAGAGCACGCAGCAGACGGGCCTCGCGCAGGACGTCGTGGGCGCTGGGCGGTAGGGGACCCCGGGGTGGGCGGCGCAGCACCACGCCGGTCGACAACAGGAACGTCACGCAGGAGTGGCCCTCGCCGATCGGGGTCGCGCCCAGGTCCTCGGGGGCGTCGAGGCCGGATGCGGCGAGCACCTCGGCCAGCGGCTCGAGCACGATCAGTGGCTCGCGGGGGTTCGCGGCGGCCTCGGCGTGCGTGCGAACGATGTCGTCGGGTGCGACGGTGGCAACCATCAGCGGTAGCGAGACTAGTACGCGCCTAGCTACTCTCGAATCACCATGCCCGAATTGCCCGAGGTCGAGATCACCGCGCGCCTGATCGGCGCCGCCGTGGCGGGCAGCGAGATCGAGTCCGCGCTCGCCCCCGGGATAAACGCGCTCAAGACGTTCGACCCGCCGCTCTCCGCGCTCGAGGGCCGAAGGTTTGAACGCATCGGCCGCCGGGGCAAGCTGTTCGTGGCCAAGCTCGACGGCGACCTGGCGCTCGAGATCCACCTGATGTCCGCCGGGCGCCTTCAGCTGTTCGATACCCGGGCGTCATTGCGCGACCGGACCTCGAGGCTGCTGGTCCGGCTCACCGACGGCCGCGAGCTGCGGTTGCGCGAATTCGGCACCCGCCAGCGGGCCTGGGTGAAGCTGCTGCGCGCACACGAGGTCGACAGCGAGGAGACGATCGCCGAGCTCGGCCCCGAGGCCTGGCCCGACCCCCCGCCCTTCGCCGAGCTGCTCGACCAGCCTCGCCCGCTGTACGCCCTGATGCGCGACCAGCACGTGATCGCCGGGATCGGACGCTCCTGGGTCGACGAGATCCTCCACGGCGCGATGATCTCGCCGTTCAAGCGCGGGTCCGACCTCGAGCCCGCCGAGGCCGAGCTGCTCCGCGAGACCACGGTCCGCGTACTCGGCGACGCAATCGCCCACTACGAGCAGACCCTGTCACTACCGATCCCCGACAAGCTGCCGATGCCGCTCACCGTCCACCGGCGCAACGGCGAGCCCTGCCCGCGCTGCGGCGACCGGCTCGAGGCGGTGTTCTACGAGGACTACGTGATGTGTTACTGCCCGACCTGCCAGACCGAGGGCAAGCTGCTCAAGGACCGTCGGCTCTCGCGGTTGCTCAAATAGCGACCGGCTCACCCGAACCGGGTGATGGCGCGGAACCGCGCCGGGCCTAGCGTGACGGCATCAGCGCCACCAGCCCAGCCTCCCCGACAAATGCCGTCCAGTCGGCGCTGGCCCCCATCCGGCCCGAGGGATTCTTCGGCGGCAGCCGCCTGCTGGCCGCCGACGCGCGGGTCGTGTACCTGCTCGCCGACGACGCCCGCCGCCGGACCATAGAGCGCGTGTTCGGCATCCCCCGGGACGAGAAGTCGGGCCTGGTCACCCTGTTCGCGCTGGCCGCCGTCATCTCCGCGATGCAGAGCCGGGTGCCCAGCCGCCCCGGGCGGCCGAGCCTGTCGGACGTCGCCTTCGGCTTCGGCACGCTCCGTGAAGTGGCCTACGACGTGGCCGGCCCCTGGGCGCGGGAGTCGTCGTACTTCGGCACGCTGCTCACGTTCGCGCTCGCGGGCGCCACCGCTCGGGTGGTCGTCCGCAAGACCGTGCACGGCGTGAGGGGCGTATCTCATCGGGCCTACGCTGATTTCCATCACCGCTACGGCCATCTGATCCGCCCGAACCGCCGCAGCGCTGGGGCCGAACCCGGCTCCCGAGAACGCGGCACGCTGCCCATGTCGGACATGTAGCGACCGCGGCAGAACCCGACGCGTGGACCGGGCGGCTAGGTCGATGTGTACGCCGGATACGATGCTCGGCGTGATCGAACCAGGAGATACCGCCCCGGATTTCACCCTCCCAGACCAGCACGGCAACCCGGTCAAGCTCTCCGACCTGAGAGGCCAGACCGTCGTCCTCTACTTCTATCCCAAGGCCGACACGCCGGGATGCACGACCCAGGCGTGCAGCGTGCGCGATCACCGGACCGACTACGAGACTGCCGGCGCGGTCGTGCTCGGAGTCTCGCCCGATCCGGTCAAGCCGATCGCCAAGTTCGACGAGAAGTACGGGCTGGGCTTTCCGCTGCTGTCCGACGAGGACCATGCGGTGGCGGAGGCCTACGGCGTATGGGTCGAGAAGAACCGCTACGGACGGACGTACATGGGCAACGAGCGGACCACGTTCGTGATCGGCCCGGACGGGAAGGTCAGCGAGGTGTTCCGGAGCGTCAAGCCCGCCGAGCACGACGCGCTCGTGCTGGGCGCGCTTGCCGGAGCCTGACGACCCGCTACTGCAGGCCCTCGCGGGCCTCGCGGACGAGCGTGACGGCCTCCGGGAAGATATGGGCCATCACGGTCCGCAGTTGCTCGGCCTGCTGCTCGGTCGTTCCCTGGATGTTGATGCGATTCATCGCGGCGACGGTGAGATCGACCGCGAGCTTGATCGCGTTGTCCGCCCAGGCGAGGCGCTGAGCGCCCTGCATCTGCTCGGCGAACTCGCCCAGACGCCGCTGAAGCTCGTCGGGATCGCCGAACAGGCCTCCGAATCCACTTCCTTCCATGGAACCTATGGTACCCCTCTCGAGCACCCCGGCCTCATACACTGGCGTCTGATGAGCACCGAGGAGCGTCTCGCCTACGAAGCCCGGGTCCGCAACCGGCAGGTGGCACTGGCCGCCGCGGCGGGGATCCTGCTGATCCTCGGTGTGGCCATCCAGCTCGGCGGCCCGCACGTCAACGTCAGCGAGAAGACGCTCGGGTTGATCACCGAGCACAAGCGGTTCGGCCGCGACCTGATCGGCTCGATCGTCACGGCGCTCAGCCTGCTCGCGGTGGCCGCGACGCTCTATTACCTGTGGGGCGCCGCGATGGCCCGGGAGCCCAACCTCAAGCCCAGGTTCATGGGCTGGATCGCGGTCGCCGGCGGAGTGCTCGAAGGCGTCGCGGTGGTCGTGTACGTGATCGCGTTCGGGAGTGCGGCGAACGACTTCGTCAGCCATGGCAGCCAGACCTACCCCGAGGCCAACGCGCTGCTTGGCCGGGGCAGCTTGCTGATCCCGCAGATCGCCAACTACCTGGGGCTGTTCCTGGTCGCGGTTGCCCTCGTGATGGTGTCGCTGAACGCGATGCGGGTGGGCCTGCTCACCCGGTTCCTCGGCTACCTGGGCATCATCGGCGGCGTCCTGACGATCATCCCGCTCGTCCCGATCCCGATCGTCGAGGCCTACTGGCTGCTGGCCCTGGCCTATCTGCTGAG
>DATFDC010000081.1:0-5902 GCA_035252415.1 Solirubrobacteraceae bacterium | reverse complement strand
CGACGGCGGCGTGCTGCGCGAGGACGCCTCGCTCGTATTGCGCGGTGCAAAGGCGGTCGCGGGACACACGTCCACGTACTCCAAGCTGTATCCGTTCGTGAGGCCCGCGCTGGTAAACGGCGCCGTGGGGGCGGTCGTCGCGCCGCACGGGCGTCTGTTCTCGGTGATGGCGTTCACGGTCACGAACGGCAAGATCGCGCAGATCGATGCCCTCGTCGACCCCGAGCGTCTCGCGCGGCTCGAGCTTATCTCCCGATCGCTTGCGGGAAATTGAAGAAGTGATGCGGGTCGACGGACTTGCGGATGCCAAGCAGCCGGTGGTAGTTCGAGCCGTAGTAAGCGCTCTGCCAGTGGCTCAGGCCCGGGTCGGTGTAGTTCAGATACGCCCCGCCGGTGACGTACGGACGCATCTTTGAGTGGGTGGCACTCAACCAGTTGCCGCCGCCGTTGTAGCTGAGGTACTGAATGCAGAACAGCACCTTGCGGTGCACGAACGCGGTGGCGGCAGGTGGGACCTGGTTGATCGCGCCGCCATAGGAGTCGAACAGGATCGCGCCCGAGCCGGGAATGTGGGCACGGTCGAGTGCGGCCTGCACGAGCGCATTACGTGCCGCGGCGGGAAGCGGCTTGGACACGTAGTCGGACTTGGCCTGGAAGCTCGCCCGCGACAGGGTGCCGCCGAGCCGGGTGCCGGTCGTGTGGCAGGCGGTCAGCGAGATGCTCGAGCAGCCGGCCCACATGAGCTGGGCGCGTAAGTAGTCGAGATTGCCGCTGCTCACACTGGCGCCGCCGACCGAGGTGAGCGGGGAGAGCAGGTTGTGCAGATCGGAAGCCGGCCCGAAGTACTGGCCGCTGACGCTCGTCGAGCCGCCACCGTTCAGGTGGAAGATCGAGGTGAGCTCGCGGCGCGCGTGCGGAGCCCAGGCCTGCCAGGCGGCCAGGGCGTCGGCGGCATGCGAGGCGGGCCAGCGCACGAAGAACCAGGCGACGGTCTTCGGGACGCCGTGCACGCGGAACGTGAAGCTGGTCACCACGCCAAAGTTCCCGCCTCCGCCTCCCCGCAGCGCCCAGTAGAGGTCGGGATGCTCGTGGGCGCTGGCGGTGATCAGCTTGCCGTCGGCGGTGACGATCCGGGCGCTCAGCAGGTTGTCCAGGGTGAGGCCGAACTTCCGGCCGGCCAGGCCCATCCCGCCGCCGAGCGCATGGCCGGCGATGCCCACCGACGGGCAGGAGCCCGCGGGGATCGTCACCCCGCGAGCGGCCAGCGCCGAATACACGTCGATCAGCTGCGAGCCCGCTCCGATCGTCGCCGTGTGCGCCTTCACGTTGACGCTGATCCCGCGCAGGTTGCGCAGGTCGAGCACCATGCCGCCCTTCAGGGTGGAATAGCCGGCGTAGCTGTGTCCGCCCGAGCGCGCGCGCAGCGGCACGCCGTGCGCGACCGCCCACTGGACCGCCGTGCGCGTGTCGGCGGCGTCGAGGGGGCGCGCCACCAACGACGGCAGCACGCCGTCGAAGCGGGAGTTGTACACGTGGGCAGCCGCGGCGAATCCGGCCGCTCCGCTCTTGATCACCTGCCCGCGGATCGGTGGCCCGGCGATGGTCCCGGCAGCACGGGCCAAACCGGCCAGCCCTCCGGCACCGGGGACCCAGACCAGCGATGCCCCGGCGGCGGCCGCTCGGGCCAGGAAGCCACGTCGATCGATCGATTCGTGCATCGCCCACCCCCTCTCGTCGTTGTCCTGATCCTGCCAGAGTGACAGGCGGACCGGCAACCCCGGGAGCCGCGGACTCGCGTTCAGTGGTCGGGGTGATCGGCGACGATCGCGGTGAGGTCGGCGCGGCAGGCGAGGAACAGGTCGACGAGCTGGGGATCGAACTGCTTGCCGCGGCCCTCCCGGATCACTGCCAGTGCGCTGTCGACTGGAACCGGCGGCTTGTACACGCGACGGCTGACCAGTGCATCGAACGTATCCGCGATCGCGGTGATCCGTCCGGCGAGCGGAATCTCCTCGCCGTGCAGGCCCTGGAGATACCCGGTGCCGTCCCAGCGCTCGTGGTGGGTCTCGGCCAGGTCCGCGGCGAGTTGAAGCAGGGGCTGCTCGGACCGGGACAGGATCGAGTGCCCGAGCGCGACGTGCTGCTTGATCACGTCGAACTCGGCCTCGGTGACCGGGCCCGGTTTGAGCAGGATCCCGTCGGGGATGCCCACCTTGCCAACATCGTGCATGGGTGAGGCCTCGCGGATCAGCTCACACTCGTCGTGAGGCAGGCCGAGTCGCCGGGCCAGGACCGTGGCGTACAGGCTGACCCGCTCGATGTGATGGGCGGTCTCGATGTCACGGCGTTCGATCGCCCGAGTGAGGGCGAGGATCGTGTCCTGGGTGACCCTGCGCAGCTCGATCTCGGATCGCTCGAGCTTCTGGACCGTGTCACCGAGCTCGGCGGTGCGAAAACGCACGGCCTGCTCGAGCCGCTCCTCGTAGTCGCGACTCTGTTGCTCGAGGCTGGCGCGGATCAGCGCGTTGGCCACCGCGATCAGCACCTGATTGGCATCGAACGGCTTGTTGACCCATCCGTAGGCACCGAGCTCGAGCGCGCCGAGGGCCACATCGATCCCCTCGAACCCGGACACCAGCACCACCGGTAGGAAGGGGAACTCGGTGCGGATGTACTCGAGCAGGGCGATTCCCGACTCGCCGGGCATGCGCACGTCCGAGAGCACCAGGTCGGGTCGCATCAGCTCGAGCACGCGTCGTGCCTGGCCCACGTCCGAGGCGACATGACAGACATAGCCGTAGCCCTGCAGGATGCGGCTGAGCACCCCGCGTCCCTGCTCGTCGTCGTCCACGACGAGGATCTCCGCCGGCGCCGGACCTGGCTCGCGGATCCACTCGGGCTGACTCACCGTCGTCCTTCCGGGTGCGCGCGACAGCCACACCGCTGTCGCCGGCAAATGCCGGCAGCGAGCCCCCTCGCCAACAACCTGGTCACTAAAACTCCCTGCCTGGATACAGACCCGCGAATCTGGATGGTCGCGGACGCCGGTGCACAGGTACACCATCCCGCTGGTGTGCCCACACCCCGGTGTGTGATTCCTACCCTAGGTAGCCATAACTAATCAATCCGCCACGGTGCGGACGATCGTCGGCGGTCTGCGCGCGGCGCGCCGCCAGGGACCGCGGGCGCTCAGCGCGGGCTATTACGCGTTCACGTCGTTGAGCGTCCCGCATTCGGGACACTCGATGAACACCCCGAACAACTGCCCATCACTGACCCCTTCGGCCAGCGTGTTCGAGCAGCTTCCGCAGAGCAGGCGATCCGGGCCGTCTCCACTGAAGGCCATCTTTCCCTTCGGCGGAGCATGGATGATCGCGCTCGCCCGAGGTGCTTCCTCGACGACGGTCAATGTCTTGTCAGCCATGGGGACAACCTATCCGACGCGAGCCGGCCCGGGCAAGCGACGAAACGGGTTGACGGCGGCCAGGCGTCAACCTATCCTTGACGCGCCGAGATGGACGCCCTCCCCAGCATCGAAAGCCTCGCCGCAGGGATCGCGGCCGGCTCGCCACTGGACCGGCTGACTGACGCCGGCGCGCTGGCCGCCAAGCTGCGCGCCCGGGGCGACGAGCTGCTCGATCACTTCGTCGATGCGGCGCGAGAGAGTGGGTCGAGCTGGAGCGAGATCGGCTGCGCGCTCGGCACGAGCAAGCAGGCGGCGCAGCAGCGGTTCGGGGCGCTGGCCGCTCCACCGGTCGGTCAGATCCCGTTCGGGCTGACCGGACCCGCCGCCCGGGCACTGATCGCGGCGGAGGTTCACGCGCGCGAGCTCGGTCATCACTACGTCCGCCCCGAGCATCTGATCCTGGCCCTGGCCGAGCAGCCCGACGAGCTCGCCGGCCAGGTGCTCGCCGAGCTCGGCGTGACACCGGACGCGGCCCGGGCGGCGATCGAGCATCGCCTGGGCGCCGGGCGCCCTCGCCTAACCGGCTCGCTGGGGGTCGCGCCGCAGACCAAGCGCCTGCTCGAGCTTGCGCGATCGCTCGCCAAATCGCTCGGTCATCGCTGCCCCCGCACCGAGCATGTCCTGCTCGCGGCGAGCTCACCGAAGCTGCACAGCCCGGCCGGTTCCCTGCTTGCCGAGTGCGGGGTCGACCCGGCGGAGATCCGCGACCACGTGGCGCGCGCGCTGCTGGTCGAGGCGCCAGAGTTGGCCGAACGGCTACGTAACCGCTCCCTGCTGAGCAGGGTGCGGACGCGCAGCCTGTAGCCGCCGGCCCGCGCCTACGGCAGCTTGATGTCGTGGTGCTCGCGAGCGAACCGCCGCTCGTCTTCGCTCAGCTCGTCCTGGTTGACCGGCGTGACCAGGGACCAGTGGCGACCGACCGGACAGCGTTGGACCCTCCACACGCCCAGGCGCACTGACTTCACCGAAGCGGCGGGAATCCAGATCGTCGTGAACAGGTGCCCGGCTCGGCAGCGGACGATCACGTTTCCGCCGATCTTGCGCGTGCGCAACCACAGTCCGGCGGTCTCGACGAGTATCACCACGGTGGCGAGGAGGCCGAAGCGCCGGCGTTTGCTCGCCTTACGAGTAGACGACATGAGAAGTCCCTTCAGTACTTGGCTCTCGTCGTCGCGAATGTTATCAGAAGTGAGAATGCTGTTGGCCTGACATGATTCTCGACGTGGCGGCGAGTCTGGTCAGCCCCGTCCTGGTGGGACGCCAGGCGGAGTTGGAGTTCCTGGCGGGTGCGCTGCAGCGCGTGCTGGTCGGCGAGCAGGTCACGGTGCTGGTCGGGGGCGAGGCCGGGGTGGGGAAGTCGCGGCTGGTCCACGAGCTGATGGATCGGGCCCGCGAGGCCGGGACACGGGTCCTGATCGGCGGATGCGTGGAGCTGGGTGGGGGAGGGATTCCGTTCGCGCCCCTGGTGGAGATGATGCGGGGCCTGGCCGGGGAGCTCCCCGAGGAGCGGCTCGACGACGTGCTCGGCCCTGCCCGGCCCGAGATCGGACGCCTCGTGCCCGAACTCGGCGACGGGTCGACGGGGCCGGGATTGCCCGACCCGTCCACCCTGCTCGAGCTGATGGTCGGGATGATCACCCGGCTGGCCAGCGACGCTCCGCTGATGCTCGTGTTCGAGGACCTGCAATGGGCGGACGGTCCGACGCTCGACCTGCTCGCGCTGCTGGTGGCCCGCTCGGGCGGCGGCCGGCTGCTGCTCGTGCTGACCGCGCGCTCGGACGAGCTCCATCGCGGGCATCCGTTCCGGCGGTTGGCTGCCCGGTGGGAGCAGCAACGGCTCGCCGAGCGCCTCGAGCTCGAGCGGCTGGGTCACCGAGAAGTGGCCGCACAGGTCGAGGCGATCCTCGGCGAGCGGCCGGACGGCGAGCTCGTGGAGTTCATCGCTGAGCGCTCCGAGGGGATCCCGCTGTTCGTCGAGGAGCTGCTCGGCGCGGTGCGCGAGGGGCGCGTGGAACAGGATTTCCTCCCGCCCTCGCTGCGCGAGGTGGTGCTGGCCCGGACCGAGCTGCTCTCCGAAAACGGGCAGCACGTCCTCCGGGTGGTCTCCGCAGCCGCGCGCTGGGCCCCGGACCGGCTGCTGGCCGCGGTGGCCGGGCTCCCTGAGGCCGAGCTGAACGCGGCCCTGCGCGAAGCGATGTCGTATCAACTGCTGGTGCTCGACGGCGCGGGACGCGGGTACGGGTTCCGGCACGCGTTGGCCAGGGCGGCCGTGCACGACGACCTGCTCCCGGGTGAGCGCGCTCAGCTGCACCGCTCCTACGCCGAGGCGATCGAGCGGAGCGCCGATCTGGCCGGCGACATCGACGCGAGCTCGATGCTCGCGCACCACTGGCTGGCCGCCCATGACATGGCGCGGGCGCTCCCGGCGTCGGTCCG
>DATFDC010000080.1:0-9454 GCA_035252415.1 Solirubrobacteraceae bacterium | reverse complement strand
TCTGGATCGGCCAGCAGGGCCGGAACGAAGTAGACCCCGGGCTCGATCGTGACCACGTGCCCGGCCAGCAGCGGCAGGTCGGCGCGCAGGCCCGGCAGGCCGGGTTCGGGCTCCCGGCCGGGCAGGACCTCGCCGGCGTCGCGCACGCCGAGGCCCACCATGTGACCGACCCCGTGGGGGAAGAACACGGTGACCGCGCCGCTCTGGACCAGCGACTCGGGCCGGCCGCGGAGCAGGCCGAAGTCGACAAGACCCTCGGCGATGAGGAGCGCCGCGGTGCGGTGCAGCTCGCGGAACTCGATCCCGGCGGCACAGCGGCTCGTGGCCGCCTGGCCGGCTCGGTCGACCAGGTCGTGCAGCGCCGCCTGCTCTGGGGTGAACGAGCCCGAGACGGGATACGTGCGGGTCACGTCGCTCGCGTACCCGCGGACCTCGCCGCCCGCGTCGATCAGCACGAGCTCGCCGTCGCCCAGGGGTCTGGCGGTCGGCGGGAAGTGCAGCACGCCCGAGTTGGCGCCGCCGGCCACGATCGTGTCGAAGGCGAGGGAGTCCGCGCCGGCGCGGAAGAACTCCGCCTCGAGCTCGATCTGGATGTCGCGTTCGGTCCGGCCCGCGGTGACCAGCGGCACGATCGCGGCGAACCCGGCCGCGGTGGCCCGCTCGGCGGCGCGCATCCGCTCGAGCTCGATCGGGTCCTTCTGGCGGCGGACGTGGTTCAGGGCGCGCCGGAGCTCGGCGGTCGGGTCGGACCCCGACTCAACACCCGGGACCGAGGCGCCGAGATTCGCCACCGACCTTCCGTTGCGTCGCGCCAGCCAGACGCCGAGCTCGTCGAGCGGAACGCCGGCCTGACCGTCGGGCGGAGCGCCCTCCCATAGGAGCTCCTCGCGCGAGACCGGCCGGACGAAGTCGACCCATCCCTCATCGGGGTCGTAGGCGAGCACGCCGCCCGGCCGCTCCCGGTCGGTCAGGTAGAAGTACTCGGAGTGGGCGCGGAACGGATAGGTCCGGTCGCCCCGGCCGGGAATCGGGACGGGCTCTCCGGCGCCGATGACCACCGCCTGATCGCGCAGGTTCCAGCGCTCGGCCACCGCCTGGCGCCGGCGCTCGAGTTGGCTGGAGACGTCACCGGGCATCGGCGTCCAGCTTATTTGGCGATCCCGGGTTCCCCTCCGTTCATTGATGCGCCAGCAGGCCAAGCGAGGTGTTGACCTCGTCTTTCTCGAGTGGCATCGGCTGTCTGCCTGCGCCGATCGCCAGCAACTCGTCGATCAGCGCCAGCACTTGTGCGTGCGTCTCGTCGTTGTGCCGCGGGATCGCGCAAACCGCGTGGCTCCCGACGAGATCGACAGGCGGGGATGAGACCAACGCCCGGAGTTGCGCCGGAACGAGACGCTGCAGCCGCCCGGTCCAGTGGCGCTCGAGCGTCCACGCGCTCAGGCGCTCGGCGCGGGCCTGCTGCACGCCCTGCGAGGCACGGCTGCCGACCACCTTGGCCGCATAGGCGTACAGGTCCTGCCGGCGCCGGTCGTC
The DNA here is from genome assembly GCA_035252415.1 of Solirubrobacteraceae bacterium. GTDB lineage: Bacteria > Actinomycetota > Thermoleophilia > Solirubrobacterales > Solirubrobacteraceae > Palsa-465. The sequence continues at coordinate 7,921 of DATFDC010000080.1, read as the reverse complement.
GATCCGATCGTTGTAGGCCCTCAGGAACGAGCCGATGACCGGGCATACCGACTGTGGGTGGTCGTTGAACGGCTCGTGCGCCAGCATCGAGGCGAGCTCCATCACGCACGCCCCGGCCTCCGGCGCGTCGTGCTTTCCCTTGCTCAGCGCGATCGTCTGAAAACTGGTCAGTGCCATGGACGCCTTCCTCTCACGGGCTCGCGACGATGCCTGAAGTCTGCCGCGGCGACGCATGAATGTGAATGCGATGTGAGAATCTGAGGCGGTGGACTGGTCAATCGTTCATTCGCTCAACGGATTTCTCTTCCGCAACGATCCGATCGAGGATCCGTTGATGGCGTACGTGACCGCGGCGGAGGCGCTGTACTTCCTGCTGCTCGTGGTGCTGATCGTCTTCGCCCGCCACGACCGGTTCGCGCCCCTGCGCCGGGCCGCGGTGGCCGCCGGGCTGAGCGCCGGCCTCGGCCTGCTGGTGGTCAAGATCATCACCGAGTTCTACGACCGCGCCCGCCCGTTCGTCGCCCACCCCGGCGTGGTCCACCTGTTCGCCCGGCACGCCCCCGACGCAAGCTTCCCCAGCGATCACGCGACCGCCTCAATGGCCATCGCGGTCGCCTTCCTCCTGCGCCGAAGGTACTTCTGGGGAGTGCTGACCTTTGTCTTCGCCGCGATCCTCGACTTTGGCCGCGTGGCAGCCGGATTCCACTACCCGACCGACGTGCTCGGCGGCGCCGCCATCGGCGCGCTTGCCGCGCTCCTGCTCTGGACACCGCCGCTGCGCAGGCGAATCGACGCGGTGTCTGACTTCATCGGCGGGCTGTGGGACCGCTTGGTTGACGCCGTGCTCGGGCGGGTTCTGCCCGGCCGCGTTGCGGACTCGCGCTAAGAGGTCATCGCCGGCAACGGGATGCCGGCAACGGTAGCCTCGGCCGGGTGTTCGACCACGTCGGCATCGCCGTCTCGGACCTCCCGGCGTCCGAGCGCTTCTACCGCACCGTGCTGAGCGTCCTGGGCCTCGAGCCCGGTCATGCCGACGCCGAGCTGGTCGAGTGGGAAGACTGGGACATCGGGCCGACGGACCGCGAGCACCCGGTGACCCGCGGGCTTCACGTCGGCTTCCGCGCGAGCGACCGTGCGCAGGTGGACGCGTTCTGGCAGGCCGGCGTCGATGCCGGGTACCGCGACAACGGCCCGCCCGGGCCACGCACCCAGTACGGGCCGAGGTACTACGGCGGGTTCCTGCTCGACCCTGACGGCAACAGCGTCGAGGCGGTCCACGGCGACCGCGACAACGCCGCGCCCGCCGGCTCCATCGACCACCTGTGGATCCGCGTGCGCGACCCCGAGGCCTCCCGGCGCTTCTACACGACGATCCACGAGTTCGCCGGGCTCCGCCTGGCCCACGATGAGCCCGGCCGCGTGCAGCTCACCGGCCCGGACTACAGCTTCTCGCTCGTCCGGGATGAGCGGCCGCTCACCGAGCACGTCCACCTCGCGTTTCCCGCGCGCGAAGACGCCACGGTGCGCGCTTTCCACGCCGCCGCGCTCGCTGCGGGCTACGAGGACAACGGCGCGCCGGACGAGCGCCTGGTCTACCACCCGGGCTACTACGGCGCGTTCGTGCTCGACCCGGACGGGCACAACGTCGAGGTCGTGAACCACAACCGCGACTGAGACGGGTGAGTTGACTCGCGACCCTTTGGCGGTTTAGGGTCGCCACGAGGGTGTGTTGGTGCTCCAAGCAACCAACACGACCGAAGAAATCGTGGGGTCGATGAGGAGAGTGTGATGCGAGGATTCGTGGGGACTCCCGGAAGAGCTTGTTCGTTGATTGCCCGCGGAGGGCGGCGGACGGTTGCGGCGATCGCCTGCTCGGCTGCCTTGTTGGCCGCGGGCCTCGGGCTGTCGGCAAGCGCGTCGGGCGGCCCGAGCGTTCCCCGCCTCGACCACGTGTTCGTGATCATGATGGAGAACACGTCCTACTCCGACCTGCTCAACCCGGCGAACCCCAACACGAAGTTCATTCAGAGCGCGGCTCAGAACTACGGGCTCGCCACGAACTACTTCGGCGTGACTCACCCGAGCATGCCGAACTACGTCGCGACGATCACCGGAAGCAACTGGGGCGCCAACTCCGATGACGTTTCAGAGGCGGACCTCGGCTATTTCAACCACCTGAGTCTCAGCGATCAGCTGAACGCAGCCGACATCAGCTGGAAGGGCTACATGGAGTCGGCGCCGTCCGTGGGTTACACGGGTGACTTCGGCGACTGCACGACCAAGACGGGCTCGCCCGATCCGACCTGCACGGCCGGCGGTGACACCGGATCGGCGCTCTATGTGCGCAAGCACAATCCGTTCATGCTGCTTCCGGATGTCTTCAATGATCCCGCGCAGGCCAACAAGGTCGTCCCGCTCACACAGCTGACCGCCGACCTGAACTCCCGCAGGGCTCCGCAGTTCGTCTGGATTTCACCGAACATCTGCAACGACATGCACGGCGGCGCACCGCAGTGTCCCTACGCGGACTCCCCCACCGACGCCAATCAGGCGGCGCTCTATCAGGACGGGGACAGCTTCCTGAAGACCTGGGTCACGGCAATCACGCACTCACGGGCCTGGACCGCACACTCGGCGATCTTCATCACATGGGACGAGGGCGGGTACGACGACGCCGCGCCATTCGGTCCGCTCGACAACACCGGATGCTGCGACTCGCCGGTCCTCCCGGCGACGCCGGCCGACCCGGCCACCGCCGGCGGCGGCGACCTGGCAGGCGGCACGCTGTACGGCGGCGGGCACGTCCCGATGATCGTGATCGCCGCGGACGGAGCCAGGCACGCGACGGATTCCACGCCAAGCAACCACTACTCGCTGCTGCAGACGATCGAGTTGAGCTGGCGGCTCCCGCTCCTCGGCAACGCCGGCGACACCAAGCAGGTGCCGTCACTCATCCCGCTGCTCCAGGATCGACGGGGTCACGACAGGTGGTAACCGCTGAGCAGCCCCTACAGCCGTCAGCGTCCTGGCGGCTGTAGGGATCACTGCTCGCGCGCACGACCGGCGCTTCCCGGCGAGACGCTCTTGCCAGGCCGCGGTGGTTGAAAAAAACGTGCCACCGGCGCCCGGCTGCGGTTAGGCTGCGGCTGGTCTGAACCAGGGCGACGTTTGGGGCGTTGCCCGCGGATGTGAGGTGGGTGATGCTGATGCGGGCCGTCAGTCGGCGGAAGTTCTTCGAGCTAGCGGGCGGTGGCGTCGCCGCGACGATGCTGTCGGACAGCATCGCTCGGGCGCTGGCCATCCCGGCCAACCGGGCAACGCGTTCGCTGCGCGACGTCGAGCACATCGTGATCCTGACGCAGGAGAACCGGGCGTTCGACCACTACTTCGGCGTCATGCGGGGTGTCCGCGGGTTCGGCGATCCGCATCCGGTCACGCTCCCCAGCGGCCGGCCGGTCTGGTACCAGGCGGACGGCACCACCGTGGTGCCGCCGTTCCACCCGACCGACCCGTCGGGAGCCGACAACCTGGCGCTCACCTTCATCGAGGACCTCGACCACAACTGGAACCCGACGCATCAGATGTTCAACGGCGGCAATTGGGACCAGTGGCTGCCGACCAAGACGACCACGTGCATGGCGTACCTGGAGCGCGCGGACCTTCCGTTTCACTACGCGCTCGCCGATGCGTTCACCGTGTGCGACGGTTATCACTGCTCGGTGTTCGGGCCGACCGATCCCAACCGGTACTACATGTGGACCGGCTGGGACGGAAACGACGGGAAGGGCGGCGGACCGGTCATCGCCAACGACGAGATCGGCTACAGCTGGGGGACCTATCCGGAGCGGCTGCAGGCAGCGGGGATCAGCTGGAAGATCTACCAGGACATCGGCAACGGCCTGGACGCCGCCGGCGTGTGGGGATTCACCTCCAATCCGTACATCGGAAACTTCGGTGACAACTCGCTGTTGTATTTCCTCAACTATCAGAACGCCGCTCCGGGGAGCCCACTGTACGAGCGGGCTCGCACCGGAACCGATGTCAAGGACGGCGGCAGCCTGTTCGACCTCCTGGCCGCCGACGTCGCCAACGACCGGTTGCCGAGCGTGTCGTGGATTCCTGCCCCCGAGGCGTTCACCGAGCATCCGCCCTGGCCCCCTGGTTACGGCGCCTTCTACACGGCGGGGATACTGAACGCGCTGACCAGCAATCCCGAGGTGTGGTCAAAGACCGCCCTGTTCATCAACTGGGACGAGAACGACGGCTTCTTCGACCACGTCGTCGGCCCATACCCGAGCGTCGGCGCCCTCTCCGGTCAGTCGACCGTGCCGCTCGACAACGAACTGTTCGGCGGCACGGCCGGGACCCCGGGTGGCACCAACGGGGTGCCAGGGCCCTACGGTCTCGGGGTCCGCGTGCCCATGCTCGTCGTCTCGCCGTGGAGCAAGGGCGGCTGGGTCTGCTCCGAGGTGTTCGACGCCACTTCGCTGATCCGCTTCATCGAGGCGCGCTTCGGCGTCGAGGAGCCGAACCTCACGCCCTGGCGACGCGCGGTGTGCGGCGACCTGACCTCGGCGTTCGACTTCCGGAGCGCGTCCGAGGGCTTCCCCCGGCTGCCCAGGGTGCGCAGGTACAAGCCCGACCAGACCAAGCCGCCTCCGCCTGCCTTCCACCCGGTGCCGCCGGCGATCGGGTCGGTCCCAAGCCAGGAGCCCGGAGTCCGTCCGTCGCGCCCGCTCGGGTATCGCTTCGACCTCGACTTCCACGCCGACTCGGACACCCTGCGGCTCGCGATCGACAACCGCGGCCGGCTCGGCGTCGGCCTCCAGACCCGGTCGCTGACCGTCGCCGGCGCGCCTTACAGCTACACGGTCGGCGCCGGCGATCGGCTGGCCGCGGCGCTGCCCAATCCGGGCACTTATGACCTGAGCGTCCACGGTCCCAACGGGTTCTTCCGCCACTTCGCGGGCTCTCCGGCCACCGATCTGCGGGTCGATGTGGACACCGACGACAGGTCAGGCACGGTCCGGCTCCGGATCTCTGGCGGTCGGGATTCCGGCGGTTGGGGCTCTCGCGACCGCGAGCGCCACCCGCGGGCGATCCGCGTGGACATCGCCGACGCGTACGGGCCCGACCGGCACGTCGATGTGCGGGGCACGAAGGTGATCGCGATCGACACCCGTCACTCCGGCGGCTGGTACGACGTCGCGCTCTCCGCGCCGGGCGACGCGAGCTTCAGCTACCAACTCGCGGGTCAGCTGGAATCCCGCGGCCAGTTGACCAGCGACCCGCAACTCGGGCGCCCGGTGTAGGTCCCCGGATCCCCCCTACCCCGGCTGCGAGGCGTCGGTGAACTCCCGGAACAGGCCGGTGACCACGAACACGGTCTGCTCGGCGATGTCCACCGTGTTGTCGCCGATCCGCTCCAGGCAGCGGGCGACCAGGATCATGAACATCGCCCACTCGCGCAACTCGAGGTCGTCCCCCACCTCGACGGCGCGGCGGAAGATCGCCCGGTTGAGCTGATTGATCTCGTTGTCCTGGCGGACCAGGTCCTGAGCCAGGCCGGTGTTCCGGCCGGAGAACGCCTGCTTGGCCTGGGAGACCTGTGACCGGGCCAGGCGACCCATCCGCTCGATCGCATCGAGGATGTCCTTGTCCTTCGGCGCCTCGTAGCCCGACAGCGGGACCAGCTTGGCGATGTTCACGCACTGGTCGCCCATCCGCTCCACGCAGCGGATCACGTGCAACAGCGCGGCGACGATCCGCAGATCGCCGGCCACCGGCGCCTGACGGGCCAGCAGCGACAGGATCCCCTGGTGCACTTCGAGGTAGCGGCCGTCGATCCGATCATCGTCGGCCACGACCATGCCAGCGAGCTCGACGTCCTGGTAGGAGATCGATTCGAGCGAGCGGTCGAGCTGCTGGATGACCAGGTCCAGCCCATCGAGGGCCTGGCGCTCAAGCACGGCCAGGTCTTCATGGAATTCGTGGCGCGTTTCCGGCACCCGGGCAACGGTATCTGACGTTAGGACCTGGTTTCACAAGGCGTTCACAAGGCTTAAACATCTCCGCTGGGCGCGCGGCTTACGGTGGTCCTGCACCAGCCCATGATCACGAACGCCTAGCTCATGAGCGCGGACATCATCCTCGTGATCGTCATCGCCACCGCGCTGGCGTTCGACTTCACGAACGGCTTTCACGACACGGCAAACGTCGTCGCAACGGCGATCTCCACGCGCGCGATCGCGCCGAAGCCCGCCGTGGGGCTGGCCGCGCTCTTGAACTTCATCGGCGCGTTCCTGTCCCTGAAGGTCGCAGCGACGGTCGGGAAGGGCTTCGTCCACACCGACGCGATTACCACCACCGTGGTGTTTGCCGGACTGATCGGCGCGATCGGATGGAACCTGATCACCTGGTACTTCGGCCTGCCGTCGAGCTCTTCGCACGCCCTGATCGGCGGTCTCGTCGGGGCGGTGATCGCCGCGCAGGGATTCGCCGCCGTCAACGGCGACGGGCTGTTCAGCAACCTGATCGTCCCGGCGATCATCGCGCCGCCGCTCGCGTTCCTGGTCGCCGGGGCGGCGATCCTGCTCATCTACCGGATCGTCGGGAGACTGCGTCCCGGTCCGGTCGGACACGGCTTTCGACTCGGCCAGCTCGCTTCCAGCGGACTCCTGGCGCTCTCGCACGGCACCAACGATGCCCAGAAGACGATGGGCGTGATCGCGCTCGCGCTGGTCGCCCACGGCGACATCTCAGCGAACGCCTTCTACGTTCCGGACTGGGTCGTGGTCGCCTCCGCCAGCGCGATCGCGCTGGGCACGTTCGTCGGCGGATGGCGGATCATCGAGACGCTGGGCCATCGGATCATCGAGATGGACGTCGCCCAGGGCTTCGCGGCACAGGCCGCCGGCGCCGCGGTCATCCTCGCCGCGTCGAGCGCCGGCTACCCGCTTTCAACCACGCACGTGATCTCCGGCTCGATCATGGGCTCCGGAGCCGCCAAACGCATGTCGGCCGTCCGCTGGGGAGTCGCCGGCAACATCGTCGGCGCGTGGACCCTCACGCTTCCCGCGGCCGCCAGCATGGGCGCGGTCGTCTACGCGATCTCCAGGCTGTTCGGCCACGGCGCGATCGGCCCGCTTCTGATCAGCCTGGCCCTGCTCCTGTGCCTCGCCGCCGTGTTGATCCGGCGCCTGGAGCGGGCCACCCCTGCCCCGGTCACGCCATGATCGCCGCCGCCATCAACACCCACGCCCTGGTCAAGATGCTCTACTCCTCCGTGCTGGCGGGCGTCGGGGTCGCGGTCGTCTTCTCTGTGGCCATCCTCGGCGTGACCCGCTCGAGCGAGATGCGCCGCGAGCACCGGACCGGCGCCACCGCGGCCTACACCGCGCTCGCGGCCGCCGGCCTCCTGCTCACCGCCGGCATCGTGATCTACGGTCTCATCCTCGTCACGCACAAGACCTAGCTTCTCCTTGTCGCGATACGGATTGCGCGCTAGCTGAGCCGGGAGGCGACCGCATACCGCTGGTGCGTCCGGCCACGGGGTGATCGAGCCGGCACCGCGGTGCTCGCGCCGGCCGCGCCCCCGACGGCCGGCTGGTCGCGATGCTGGGTCACGATCGCCCACACGAGCGGCGAGACGACCACGACCAGAACGGCGAGGCACAGGATCGCGTTGAGGAGGACGGTGAGAATCATCGGGCGCTCCTTGATTGGTGGCTGGTCCGGCCTTCCCGCGCGCTGGGCCACGAGGAAGGGCCTGTTTTGAGGGTGCCCGGCGTCGGTTATGGAACGGCAAGGTGTCGGTAGCGGGGCGGGAAGCGTCTGGAACAATCGCTGGCGCGATGGAGTCGGGAGCGCGGGTGCTGGTGGTCGATGATGAGCACGCTCTGCGGCGGCTGCTCCGCCTGTA
>DATFDC010000079.1:0-2124 GCA_035252415.1 Solirubrobacteraceae bacterium | reverse complement strand
CCTGGGAGCCTAATCCTCGGGGCCATGCGCTCTCGATTGCTTCGCGACCATGTCAGGGAGCTCTCGGCGGCGAGCGGATGCGGCGGATCTGGTCCGCCGTTCGACGATCACCGTAGGAAGAGGGCGGAGAAGCAGGTCCGCCGAGCGAGCGCGTCAGTCTAGCATTGGCCCGGTGACGGAATCACGGGTCGGCGGGGACGGGGCGAGCCTGCTCGAGGGGGCGGTCGAAGCGCTGCCCGAGGGCCGTTTGGCGGAGCAGCTGGCGACCGGCCGGCCCCTGCGGGTGAAGCTCGGAATCGACCCCACCGCCCCGGACATCCACCTCGGTCACGTCGTGGTGCTGAACAAGCTGCGCCAGTTTCAGGACGCGGGTCACGTGGTGGTGCTGATCATCGGCGACTACACGGCGCGGGCGGGGGATCCGAGCGGGCGGGCGGTCGAGCGGCCGGTGTTGAGCGACGAGCAGATCGATGCCAACGCGAGGACCTTCCAGGAGCAGGCGTTCACGGTGCTCGATCGGGAGCGCACCGAGGTCAGGCGCAACGGCGAGTGGCTCGGGATGCCGAGCGAGGAGCTGTTTCGGCTGGTGCGGCGCTTCACGGTCGCGCGGCTCCTGGAGCGAGAGGAGTTCAGGCGGCGGATGGAGGCATCGGAGCCGATCTCGATCCTGGAGCTGCTGTATCCGGTGCTTCAGGGGTATGACTCGGTCGCGGTCGAGGCCGACGTGGAGATCGGCGGCACGGACCAGAAGTTCAACCTGCTCTTCGGCCGAGACGTCCAGGAGTCGCTGGGGACGGCGCCGCAGTCAATTCTCACGATGCCCATCCTCCCCGGCACCGACGGGGTGCGGCGGATGAGCAAGTCGCTCGGAAACTACGTCGGCGTCACGGATCCGCCGGAGGAGATGTTCGGGAAGCTCATGAGCATTCCCGACGACGTGATGGGCGAGTACTACCGGTTGCTCCTCTACCGGCCGCTCGACGCCGAGCAGCATCCCGGGGATGCCAAGCGGGAGCTCGCGCGGGACCTGGTGACGCGGTTCCACGGCGAGGGGGCGGGGGCTGGGGCGGAGGAGCGCTTTGACCGGCTGCACGTGCGCAGGGAGCTGCCGGACGACGTTCCCGAGGTGCGCGCAGAGCCCGACGACGCGGGCGGGGTGCACCTGCCCGCATTGATCGCCGCCGCCTTCGGCGTCAGCACCAGCGAGGCGCGGCGCCTCCTGAGCCAGGGCGGCGTGAAGGTGGACGGCGAGGCGGTCGACGGCGGGCGGCTGGATATCCCCATGGGCGATCTGGAGGGAAGGGTGCTCCAGGTCGGCAAGCGGCGCTTCGCGCGCGTGGTCGGACCGTCGTAGGGGTTGACAGCGCCGCTACACTGCCTTCCCCCCAGGGGAAGCGGGATGCGCGGTCGACTGGATCGAGCACGATTTCGCCGATATACTGGGTGGTCGCCCTTGAGGCGGTTCGTGCCTGCTCGGAGAGTCCCTTCGCGGCAGGGGCGGAGCGGTCCTTGAAAACTGAGCAGCGCGCGAGCCGAGGGATTCGTTCCGAGGCTCGTGACCACGTCCGACCCGTCGCCGCGGCACTCTGCCGTGTGCGGCGGGCTATCAACCCTGTCATGTCTGCTGCCCGAACTGTGTACTCGGGTGGCGAGTCAGGCATGACGACTCTCTGAGACAGAGGAGCCGGCGCCCCTTGACCGGGGACCGGATTGAAACCCTCGAGTCACTTTTCACGGAGAGTTTGATCCTGGCTCAGGACGAACGCTGGCGGCGTGCCTAACACATGCAAGTGGAGCGACGAACCAGGCTTCGGCCTGGGGCAAAGCCGCGAACGGGTGAGTAACACGTGGGTAACCTGCCCCGATGACCGGGACAACCCGAGGAAACTCGGGCTAATACCGGATGTACTCATCGCGCATAAGCGCGACGAGTAAAGGAAGCTTCGGCCTCCGCTTCGGGAGGGGCCCGCGGCCCATTAGCTAGTTGGTGAGGTAACGGCTCACCAAGGCAACGATGGGTAGCTGGTCTGAGAGGACGATCAGCCACACTGGGACTGAGACACGGCCCAGACTCCTACGGGAGGCAGCAGTGGGGAATCTTGCGCAATGCGCGAAAGCGTGACG
>DATFDC010000078.1:0-17713 GCA_035252415.1 Solirubrobacteraceae bacterium | reverse complement strand
GTGCAGGTGTTACTTGCGAATGAGGACTGAGCGTTTGATCGACTGTTTTGCGAAGGAAGGTGACCCCGCCCACGACACGGTGACCTTCACGCGGTCGGCCCTGCGGCACCCGAACGGCAGTCCGAGGCGCCCCGAGAAGCGACCGCGGTGAGCCGTCACGCCACGCGAAGCCGTCGACGATCCGCAAGCGGCGAGGAGCACCAATCGCCCGGAGAGCGCGCTCGCGGTCTTGCCGGAGGCCGACACGCCGTGACGCCGTGACGCGGTCACTCTGGTCAGGCTCAGGCGCGGCTGCATCGTTACCGTGCCGACAGTCACTGGCGTGGTCGCCGATGCGTCGACCTCGCGGAAGGAGGGACCCTCCACCCAGGTGCAGATGACGTAGGCTCCGGCCTTCTGCTTGTCAGTGACGGTGGTGGTGGTCGGCCCCCCGAACACTTCCTGCGCACCCGGCCCGACCAGGATCGTGTCCACTTCCTGCTGCTGCTGGGCCTCGAAGCTGCTCGGGCATGGCGGCGTGGCGGGGCTGCCGGGAAGCGGCACGGGGGGCGCTGCCTTGATCACCGAGTACAACGCGAGCGATTGGTCGGTCTGCGTCGTATAGGCGATCTGGAACGCAGCATTGGAGACCAGTGACTTGGCTACGCCGACCGTCAATTGGGCGACCTGAGGTCCCCGGGTGGTGAACGAGAGCGCGCCCGGCCCAGCCACCGCCTTGTCGGTGCCACCCTGGTTCTCCGCCAGCCACGCGCAGATCTGATACGAGCTGGCGGCCAACGGCTTGTAACTCGCGTCTACCTGGTAGGGCTGGCCGGCCGGGACCGTCTCCGTTCCGGGGCCAAAGATGACCTGGTCTACGCTCCCGACAGCCGCAAGGTCATCCTGGTAGCTGCTCTGGCAGGAGAGCCCGCCGGCCGGCCGCACGACCGCCTCGACTTCGGCCGCCCCGGATTGGTTGTTGGTGCCCGAGAACGTGAGGTCGACCGGCACCGCCTGCTCGGGCGTGGCGGTGGCGCTCGCCACCGTGATCGTCGACGTGGCCGCGATCGCGGGCGCAGCGAACGCGAGTGCAGTCGCCGTCGCAAGGACGCAGGCAGCGATAGCGCCGCGCGCATAGCGCAGCACGACTAATGGTCCCATGTCAGGACTCCTTCCACTGTTTGGTCAGCGGACCGGTTGCCCGGTCACCGGTCTGCTGGGTGTGCGCCGGATGTGTCAGTTCCGGACTCTTGGCAGCATTAACGGATTAAGTGAGCGCGAGTTGCTGATGTGCCATCGATCGAAACGACAGCCGTTGCCGCGCCGCCCGACCCGTTGGTAAGCCGCCAGCAGAGACTGCCGGTTAAGTCGTGAAGGAGACTCCACGGCGGTAAAGCGAGCCTTCAGGTGCTTCTTGCTCTACATCGAGTGAGCAGGGTCTCGGTCCCTTAGCAAGATCGCGCTGCTCAGGAGGACGAAGAGCAGGAAGAGGAGGAAGCCGATGAGGTCGAGCACCAAGCCGTAGGTGCCGATGACACCCCCGAGGCCGAAGCCCTGCACGAACAGAAGCGCGCCGCTGGCCAGGGCGATCCAGGCAAGCCAGTGCGGCAGCACTCGAATTCGGATGAGCAGAAGTCCTGTCGCAATCAAGAAGACGCTCCCGAAGACGTCCCCCACGCTGTCGAGCGCGAACGTCATCAGATACAGGGTGTACGAGAGGCCTTGATCGTTGTGTGCGGCGTAGGTTGCGATCTTCCCGCCGAGCAGGCCGTAGATCCCGATGTCGCTGACCCCGTGGAGAGCGACGAGCAGGACACCGCCGATGAGCACCAACGCATGCAGGCTGCCGGCAGGCGGGCTCACGCGGCGCAGGAGGTCGTGCAGCTTGGCCAGGTAGACCACGAAGGCCACGGCATAGACCGCCGAGAGATACGCGGCGACGAGCACGGTGTGCCTGTGATCCTGCAGCGCGCGGGCGATCTTGGTGGCTGAGTCGTCCTGGTTGATCGGGAGGCCTGCCGAGATAACCCCTTCGGCCAGCAACGCGACGACGAAAACGATGCCTGCGCCCCAGGCACGCCGCTCCCAAACGCTGGCCGTCCGTCCCGACGTCACGCTCAGATTCTCGCCGCGCGGACCGCTCCTGACAAGCCGCAGTGCGGGCCCGGACGCATCAGCCGACTCCGCCGGCCGATGTACTCGTGCGCCGAGGGCGCCAGCCGTGTCCCCGGGACCGGCTCTCCATCGCCTTGGCGACGGCGAACCTGTCATCTTCCGTGACGATGGAGGGTCGTTGAGCGCCGTGCGTGAGGAAGCGCGTCGATGGCGGGCGTAGCAGGCGAGCTGGTCACCGAGACGCTGGACTTTGACGGTGGACGGGCGGTCACGGCGTACGTCCCATCCGGCTCGCCCGAGGCCATTGTGTTTGCCGGTGACGGCCAGTTGATCGCGGCATGGGGGGCCCTCCTTGAGACGGCCTGCCTCCCGCCCACGATGATCGTCGGTGGACACCGTCTCGAGGATGAGACGCTCCGAATCCACGAATACTCACCGGGGCAGAGCACGCCGACGTTCGCGTTTGACCCCGATCGGTTCACGGCGCACGAGGAGTTCTTCGTGGAGGATGTGCGTCGATGGGCCCGGTCCCGGTTCGGCGTCGCCCTGCCCACCGACCGGACCATCGTGTTCGGGGTTTCGGCCGGCGCGGAACTGGCGCTGGCGATGGGCCTTCGCCATCCCGATATCTACGGCACCGTGCTGTGCGCTTCCCCGGGCGCTGGGTACCAGCCACCAGCCGACATGCCGAGCCCACTCCCGCGCGTATACCTCGTCGCCGGCACGCAGGAGCCGTTCTTCCTCGCGAACGCCCTCCGATGGGCGGACGCGCTGCGCAGCGCCGGCGCCCACGTCGTCATGACAGAGCGGGACGACCGCCACGGCGGCGGGTTCTGGCGAGCAGAGTTCCCACTGATGCTGGCGTGGGCGTTGCGTCGCCGAGCCCGGCGATAACCCTCCCCGCGCCACCGATGAGCGGTTTGCGGTCCCACCGCACAATCCGTCGCGACCTGGGCCTCTCGCGGCCTTGCGGCAATTCCTTGATCGTCATCTGCCATTGCTTGGTGGCGCGGTGGGTAGTTCCACCGTGACGCAGAGGCCGCCGGCGTCCCGGGGGGCGAGGCTGAGGGTTCCGTCGTGTGCTTCGGTGATGCTCTTGACGATCGCCAGGCCGAGGCCGACCCCCGCGTGGTCGGCGCGTATCCGCTGGGTGCCGCGCTGAAACGGCTCGGCCAGTGTGCCGACGAGCGGGGTGAGCTGCTCGCCGGTGTTCTCGACGGTGAGCACCGCGGTTTCGGGGTGAGCGCTGGTCGTGACCCACACGGTGCCGTGTTCAGGGAGGTTGTGGACGATGGCGTTGTGCACGAGGTTCGTCACCATCTGCAGCAGGAGCGCGTGTGAGCCGCTGGTCGCGTTCGGCTCGCCGGAGGTCTCGATGGTGACGTCGCGTTTCTCTGCGAGCGGGAGCAGTGTTTCGGTGGCCTCTTCCGCGATGAGGGAGAGGTCGACGTTGTCTCGGGTGAAGGACCGTCGGTCGGCGCGGCTGAGCAGGAGCAGTGCTTCAGTGAGGTCGATCGCTCGGGTGTTGACCTCGTGGAGGCGGTTGACGAGCTCCCCGTTGTCGCGGTTCGGATCTTGGCGGGCGACGTCGAGGAGGGTCTGCGTGAGCGCCAGCGGGGTGCGTAGTTCGTGGGAGGCGTTGGCTGCGAACCTCTGCTGTTCGGCGACGTGTGCCTCGAGCCGCGCGAGGAGGCCGTCGACGGTGTCGGCGAGGTCCTTCAGCTCGTCGCGAGGCCCGGAGAGCCCGAGTCGCTCGTTCAGGTTGCGCTCGGAGATCTGCCGCGTCCTCGCCGTCATCGTGCGCAGCGGGCGCAGGACCCGGCCCGCGACCAGCCAGCCGAGCGCGACCGAGACCACGGTCATGATCGCCAGCGCGATCCCGGACTGGATCAGCCCCTCGTGAAGACCGTGGGTCTTGCGTGCGACCGCCGCGGCGTACATTTGGCGTACCTGGCGGATCGCGTCCGAGTTCGGCGGAGCACCGCTGTGGCCGCCCGGGACGGCCGACCCATGCGGGACGATCAGGTCGACCCCGGTGTTGCCGCGGAACAGCAGGTAGGTAGTCACGAGCAGCGCCACTCCCGAGACGAGGAACAGGCCGCTGTAAAGCAGCGTCAGGCGCAGACGCACCGTCCGCGAGGGCAGGTGGAGCAGCCGACGTGGCGCGAGCCTGGCGAGCGAGACGCGCGACATCGTCAGATCCGGCAGCCGCCGTGGAGGCTGAGTTTGAGGCGAAGCGCTCGTTCCAGAGGCCCTATCCACGGTCTGCTCCCTCCTCCCCGGTGTTCGGTTGTGCTTCGGTGCGGTACCGGCGCCGGCAACGGTGGACCTCGCGGCGGAAGGGATCCGGACGCAGACCGGCGACCTCGCGCACGGGCGGTCGGCTGTGGGCGCGCCTGCGGTCGAGCGCTCTGGGACGCAGGACGAGTTCTTGGAGTGCGAATGGCTTGGTGAGGTAGCCATCGGTACCCAGTCCAAGTCCCGAGGCCTTGTCGTCGAGCCGATGGCGTAGACCGTCGCGGATCGCTTCCGCCATCAGGGTCTCGTCTCGACGACCAACGCGCGCATGCGCTCGGATGCTGCCAGCCCGGACATATCGTCGGCGTATCGAAAAACGCATACATCCTGGCGACACCACGCCACGTTCACTGGCGGCGTGGCCTACAGCCAACCGGCACGAACTGCGACCCGCTGGAGCCGACCGACCGTGTACCGCGCGCACGTGCGCATACCCGCGGCCCACAGGCGCAGCGACGCGCCCCTCGCGTACATGTCGGCGGTCAGCTGCCATGGCCGTCCGCAGCTGCCGATTACGAGCGCCCTCCCGGCGCAGAGCTGCGGTCAACTGAAGTCACTACAGCAGGAGAACGCATGAGTAGACGACGACGGCCGCTTGCCGCGCTTGCCCCGATCGCCCTGGTCGCGCTGATCAGCGGGTGCGGTTCGAGCGCACCCGCCGAGACCGGCACAGGCGGCGGCAACGCCACCGCCGCCAACGCTCAGACCGCGGTGAAGTTCGCCGAATGCATGCGCAAGAACGGGGTCAGCCAATTCCCGGACCCGAACGCGTCGGGAAAGCTCACCATTGATGCGGTAGCGAACGGCTCGGGGCTCAACACGAGCACCCCGGCGTTCAAGCAGGCCATCAGCGCGTGTAAGGACGCGGAGCCTCCGGGCTTCGAGGGCAGCAAGCGAAGCTCCCAGCAGCAGCAGGCGGCCCTCAGGTTCGCCCAGTGCATCCGCGTCAACGGCGTGCCGGACTTCCCTGACCCCACTCCGAATGGGCCCCTCGTCGACACGAATCGAATCCCGTCCTCCGCGCAACCCGGGGGGATGAGCAGTCTCCGCGCCGCGATGCAGAAGTGCGGCGATGTGGCAGCCGCTGCGGGGGTGACGCGGTGAAGCGGAAGTCGTGGGTGCTGGCCGCAGCGGCCGTCGTGGTTGCCCTAGCCGCCGCCGGTGGCGTGCTCGTCACCTCCGGCGCGCGGCAACAGGCCCTGGCTGCGCAGCGTTCGCCGGTGACCAGCGCGAACGTAGAGAAGAGGACGCTCTCGGCGGTTGTCTCGGACGCTGGGATCCTGACCTATCGGGCGCGGTCGGACGGCTCCCCGTATTCCGTGATCAACCAGGCGCGGGGGACCTACACCGAGCTGCCCGCGCCTGGGCACGTGATCTCTGAGGGTCGGGTGCTCTACCGGGTGAACGACAGGCCGGTGGTGTTGCTGCGCGGCTCGACACCGGCTTATCGGACCATGTCGGCCGGGGCGCGCGGCCCCGACGTAGCCGAGCTCAACGCGGCGCTGGTCGCGCTCGGCTACGCCACCCGGGCTCGGCTCAGCCCAACGTCCGCGTCCTTCGGGTCGGCCACCACCACGGCTGTGGAGAAGCTCCAGGCCGCCCTGGGGGTGACCCGGACCGGCACCCTGACGCTTGGTCAGGCGGTGTTCGAACCCACCGCCGTGCGGGTGACGACCGTGTTAGCCCAGCCGGGGGGCCGTGCACAGCCCGGCGAGACGGTGATGCAGGCAACCTCGACCAGGCGCCAGGTGCAGCTGGCGCTGGACGCCTCGCAACAGACCGAAGTCGCGGTCGGGGACAAGGTGGGCATCACCCTGCCCAACAACAACAGCACACCGGGTGTCGTCTCCTCTGTGGGGGCGGTCGCGACCTGCCCATCGAGCTCCGGGTCGGGCGGGTCGGGGTCCAGCTCCGCTGCGCCGGGAACCGACACCTGCCCCTCAAGCAGCTCGGGGAGCAGCGCCACCCCGACCATCAACGTGGGCGTCACGCCGTCCGATCCGGCCGTTACAGGCAAGTGGGATCGGGCGCCGGTGCAGGTCGGCATCACGACCGCGAGGGTCCGGGGCGCGCTGGTCGTGCCCGTGACCGCGCTGCTGGCCCAATCCGGCGGCGGGTACGCGGTCGAGGTCGTTGGCGCAGCGGGGAGGAACCATCTCGTGCCGGTCTCGCTCGGAATGTTCGACGACGCCGACGGGCTGGTGCAGGTCACCGGCTCGGGGCTGACCGCCGGTCAGAGGGTCGTGGTCGCATCGACATGACCTCCGCGCCGCCAGCCACACCAGACGACAACGCGGTCGCCGCCCGCAACGGCTCCGCGATCCGTGGTGCAAGGGTGCCCGTGCTCGAAGTCCACGACCTCACCAAGAGCTACCCGGGCGAGCCACCGGTTCAGGCCCTGCGCGGCGTGAGCCTCACCATCGGCCCTGCGGAGCTGGTCGGGATCGTCGGACCGTCGGGGTCGGGCAAGACCACGCTGCTGCAACTGATGGGAACGCTCGATCGGCCCAGCAGCGGCCAAGTGCAGATCACTGGGCTGGACGTCGCCACCATGCCCGACGACGAGGTCGCCTACCTGCGGGCAACCCGGATCGGGTTCGTCTTCCAGCAGTTCTTCCTGGCCGAGCACTCCACCGTGCTCGACAACGTCGCCGACGGGCTCCTCTATGCCGGCGTCCCGCTCAAGGAGCGTCGCAGGCGCGCGCTCGACGCGCTGGAGCTGGTCGGTCTGGAAGGGCGCCCACGTGCCCGCCCGACCCAGCTCTCGGGCGGGCAGCGCCAGCGCATCGCGATCGCCCGAGCGTTGGTCGGTCAGCCTGCGATCGTGCTGGCCGACGAGCCGACCGGCAACCTCGACCAGGCAACCGGCCACGCCATCCTCGCCCTGATCGACGAACTCCATCGGGCCGGCTCGACGATCGTGGTGATCACCCACGACCACGCAATCGTCGAGCGCATGCCCCGCAAGGTCGAGATCCTCGACGGCCAGATCGTCGCCGACACCGGCCCGGCCGCGGACGCCGACCCCGGTTCGCTTGATGAACGCTGCGCGCGCACGCCGCAACCTGCGCCCAGCACCCGCGCGAGCGAGCAGTCATCGTGACCACCATCGCCCCGGTGAACCGGCGTGGCCTGGCGCTCTCCGACCTCACCAGGCTTTCCACCGTTGGGCTGCGCACACGGAAGTTGCGGGCGGGACTGTCCGCGCTCGGGATCGCTATCGGTGTGGCTGCGATCGTCGCCGTCCTTGGCCTATCGGCGTCCTCACAGGCCGGTCTGCTCGCGGAGATCGACCGGCTCGGCACCAACCTGCTCACCGTCAGCAACGGCCAGAGCCTGACCGGTGACACGGTGGAGCTGCCCACGATCGCTCCGGGCATGATCAGCCGTATCGGCGGTGTCCAGCAGGTGCAGAGCACCGGAGAGATCAGCGGCGTAAGCGCGTATCGCACCCCCTACGTCCCGTCAGTCGACACCAACGGACTGAGCGTTCAAGCCGCATCCCTCGACCTCCCCCCGGTCCTCGCCACCACCGTCGCCCAAGGCCACTATCTCAACGCGGCCACCGCTCAAGAGCCCGTCGCCGTACTCGGCGCCGCCGCCGCCCGGCTGCTCGGGATCGATCGCCTCTACCCCGGCGAACGGATCTGGGTCGACGGCCAATGGTTCTACCTCGCCGGGATCCTCAGACCCGCCGTGCTCGCCTCCGCGATCGACACCTCCGTCCTGGTCGGCTACCCCGCGGCACGGAATTACCTGGGGTTCGACGGCCACCCCTCCACCGTCTACCTCCGCACCGGCACCGACCAGGTCATCGCCGTGGACAACCTGCTGGCCGCCACCGCCAACCCCGAGAACCCCAGCGAGGTCAACGTCAGCCAACCCTCCGACGCCCTCGTCGCCCAAGCCGACGCGAAAAGCGCGCTGAACGGCCTGTTCCTCGCCCTCGGCGCCGTCGCCCTGCTGGTCGGCGCGGTCGGCGTTGCGAACATCATGATCATCTCCGTGCTCGAGCGCCGGTCCGAGATCGGCCTGCGCCGCGCCCTCGGCGCCACCCGGAGACACATCCGCGCCCAGTTCCTCTCCGAAGCCATGCTCCTCGGACTGATCGGCGGAGCCGTCGGCGTTGCCCTAGGCGTCGCGGCCACAGCCGTCTACGCACACATCAAACACTGGGCGACCATTGTCCCCGCCGAAGCGTGGGCAGGCGGCATCGCCGCCTCCCTCCTCATCAGCGCCCTCGCCGGACTCATCCCCGCCCTCCGCGCCGCACGCCTCTCCCCCACCCAAGCCCTGTGGTCCCTCTAGGCAACGCATCGGAGCGTCGCGCTCACCCCGCCGCTGGTGCTAAGGGTCGAAGGCCGGGGCCGTCAGCCCTACTTCTTCCCGCCCCGCCCGAGCCGCGACATCAGGCGGCTCAGCCTGCTCTGGATCTCGTGGCTCGCGTCAGCGGCAACCTTGCCGACCGTGTCGTCGGTCTTGACGATCCCCAGCTCCTCGTCCGTTGGGCGCAGCGGGCCTCCTCGGGCGACTGTCTTGGCGGCCGCCGCGCGGTAGCCCGCGCGGCGGGCCTTGGCGGCGTCGATCTGCGCCTGCAAGCGGGCGACGTGGTCGTCAGGATCAGGCGCGGCAGGGGTTGCATCAGAGTCGTCGGTCATGCGACGGATTTCAGCACCTAGTCAGGTCGTGCCGACCGAAATGCGCACTGTTGCTGCATGTCCGATATTCGGCGACCAACACCTACGTGCGTCAGCCCAACATCTCGCTGGTGGCTCCTTTGCTGCGCACTTGCAGGAGTCCCAGTCGGGATGTAGCGTCGCGAGCGACCCTACGCGACGGGAAAGTGATCAGCACACCACGCGCGATGGCGATCAGGACCGAGAGCCGGATAACAATCGCCAGCAGCGTCCCAGAGGTATGGGCGTATGTCTGTGACCTCGGACGCTGGCCGGAATGGGCGCCAACGGTTCTCGAAAGTCGGGTTCGCGGAGGCGCTCCGCTTCAACCCGGCTCGCAGGTGGACCAGCGGGCGAAGGGGATATTCGGGTTGAGTTGGGCCCGGAGCCAGGAAGTGACCGCTGTCGAGGCGCCCCATTCCGTCGCGTTCGCCGGGCCGATGGGCACTTCCGCAGCGCGCTGGGGAATGGAGCTCGAGCCGATAGCCGATAGGCAGACCGAGGCCGAGATGTGGATCGAGGTCGACCTCGGGGGCATCATGCGTGCGATTCCCGGAAGCCTTCTCAAAGTCAGGATTCAGCGCGTCAGCGATCAGGAGATGGCGGCAATCAAAGCTGCGGTCGAGGCCGTGACGCCGGGCGCGGCGGATTCCTAGATGGAGGATGGCACGCGGTTCTGCCGTGACGCTACAGAGATCAAGGAGCGACCCGTGCGTCAGATCGATCGTTCGCGAGAGCATCTGATCGAGACATACCGCAAGAAGGCGAAGCACTACGACATCAGCTCGCGGTTCTACCCCGTGCCTGGCTATCCCCAGCGGGCACAACGTCTCCGGGTCATACAAGCATTGGGCCTTGGCCCCGGTGACAGCGTGATCGACATCGCATGTGGCACAGGTCTGAACTTCCCGCTGATTGAGGAGGTGATCGGTCCCGCGGGCCGGATCGTCGGCGTCGATCTGACCGACGCGATGCTCGCCCGGGCTCAGGCTCGCATCGAGACGAACGGCTGGAGCAATATCAGCCTGGTGCTAGCCGACGCCGCTGACTTCGACTTCCCATCCGGAGTCGACGCGATCCTGTCCACTTACGCCCTGACGCAGGTGCCCGAATGCGCACAGGTCATCGCCCATGGCGCCGCGGCGCTGTCCGCTCGTGGGCGTTGGGTCGTACTCGATCTCAAGATGCCCGACAACACGCCTCGCTGGCAGACCCAGCTCGGAATCGCAACTGTGGGACGGTTCGCCTCCCTGCACGAATGGATCGTGCGCCGTCCGTGGGAGGCGGTCCGCGCAGCCATGCAGGCAGAGCTGACCGACTTCTCTTGGACTGAGTTGTGCTTCGGGACTGCATTCCTCGCTGCTGGATCCCGCGGCCCGAGAACCGTCCGCGAGCAGACCCAGGGGAATGGCCACGAGTGACGGTGCCTGTCCGACCGCTTCGAGCAAATGACAGCTTGCGGTCGGGAAGGCTTGGCTTTGCGGCAGCGTCATCAAATATGTGGAGTTAAGCGGACGGCCATGTAGGTCTCCGCGCGCGGAACGCTTGCCGCGGGCGCTGCACACTGGTCCGGCGGCCCGGAAACTCCTGCGGTGGTGGCGCTGCGCCGGCCCAGCCCTGGTGGTCGCGGTCTTGGTCTGGCGCCTGGGCACCGGCCCGTTCCTCGACGGCCTACGCACGATCGACGGCCGGGTGCTCACGGCAGCTGCAGGCATCGCCGTCCTAACCACGGTGGCCTATGCCTGGCGGTGGAAGATCGTCGCCGGTGGTCTCGGCCTCGACCTGTCACTGCCCGCTGCGGTGGCGGCCTACTACCGGTCGCTGTTCCTCAACGCCACGCTGCCCGGCGGGATCGTGGGCGACGTCCACCGGGGGGCGAGTCACGGTCGCGACGTGAGCGATGTCGGCCACGCGTTGCGGGCCGTCGGGTGGGAACGCTTCGCCGGCCAGGTCGTGCAGGTGATTCTGACGGTGATGGTTCTACTCGCGCTGCCATCGCCCGTGCAGGAGTTCATGCCGTGGGTGGCGATCGCGGTCGTCGCTGTGGTGTTCGGCTTGCTGTTCCTGGCTCGGGCACGACCCGGTGCGACTCGGTCTGTGTGGGCGCGACTCCGAAGCGCGGCGGTCGGCGACATCCGCGACGGACTGCTCGCCAGGAGAGCGTGGCCGGGCATCGCGCTGGCATCCACGCTGGGCGTCGCCGGCCACGCAGCCACCTTTCTGATCGCGGCGCGGACCGCCGGTATCACTGCGCCACCATCGCGGATACTTCCGATTGTGTTGATCGCATTGGCAGCGATGATGCTTCCAAGCCTTGGCGGTTGGGGGTCGCGCGAGGGGGTGGCAGCATGGGTATTCGGCGCCGCCGGTTTGGGGGCGCAACGAGGAGTCGCCACCTCGGTCGTCTACGGCGTGATGGTGCTGGTCGCCAGCCTGCCGGGCATCGCCGTCCTCGTGGTGGCGTGGCTCCGGGGACGCCGTCCCGCGCGGCGCACTCGATCACGGCGCCGCGAGCGAGCAGCGCATGCCTGACCGCCCGTACAAGTCGACCCGCAGATCCGGCACGACGAGCGGACGGTTCGTGTGCCCCCGCCGTCGGCGATCAAGGTCACCGTGAACACTGGGCGCTGCTCTGGTTGCTGGCCGGGGTCGCGCTGATGTCGGTGCGCACGGCGAGAAGCTCGTCCTCGTTCGGGGTCCGGCGATGAGTCTCGGCCGCTACCTGATCGGAGTCGCTGCGCTGCTGTGCGTGCTGGGCTCGCTGGGTGTCGGCGCGGCCGCCGTACGGCGATATCTCCTCCCCGACTGGCGCGGTGCCCACGCCCGGCTGGCCGAGATCGTCACCGGGTGCGCGCTGCTGGTCGGGATCATCGAGGTTCTCGGGACCGTGGGCCTGTTCCGGCTGGTTCCGATCGTCGTGGGTTCGATCGCCGTCGGATGGGCGCTGAGATTCGGTCTGACGTCTCGCTCCAGGGCGCGGGCCGTCCGCCCCCGCGCCGCCCAACCGGGGACTACCGCCGCCGTCCTCATCCTCATATCGGTGGCCGCCCTGGTCGTCGTACTGCTCCAGTGGATGGGACCAAGCCTCCGGTCGTTCGAGAACGGGATCACCGGCGCCGATTCGATCGGGTACCACCTGCCGCACGCGGCGTCCTACGCCCAGACCGGGCAGATCCGGGCGATCCGCTACACCGACTACGCCTGGCTGACCGGGCTCTACCCAGCCACCTCCGAGCTGTTCCACTCGCTCGGCATCCTGCTGATGGGCAACGACGTGCTCTCGCCGGGCATCAACCTGATCTGGCTTGGGCTCACGTTGCTTGCCGCCTGGTGTCTCGGTTCTGTCCGAGGACTGGGGCCCACGTCGATGCTGGCGGCGGCGCTCGTCATTGCGACGCCGATGATGTTCGACAGTAATGCCGGCACCGCCGACAACGATCTCGTTGGCGTGTTCTTTGTCGTGGCGGCTCTCGCTCTATGGATGCGCACCGCTGAGGAGCCCATGACCGACACGCGGGCGTACCGCGGCGGCAGCATCATCGCCGCCGTCGCGGCCGGGCTCGCGCTATCGGTGAAGCTGAACCTGCTGGGTCCGGTGGCGGCACTCACGCTCGCGGCGATCGCGTTGACCCCCAGGGGCCGGCGCAGGAGCGCGGTCGGGTGGTGGATCGGGAGTCTGGTCCTCGCAGGTGGTTACTGGTATGCGCGTAACCTCATCGCGCTCGGGAACCCGCTTCCTTGGTTCGGCTTCAGCATGCTGCCGACGCCTCACCCACCGCCGTTGCAACACGGCAACAACTACTCCCTGGCCGACTACGCCTCCTATCCCGGGATCCTCCGCCACTGGCTGGTTCCAGCGTTGAACGTGAACCTCGGGCCCTGGTGGCCGGCGTTGGTCGCCGCTGCCGTGGTCGGTCCTCTGGTGTGTCTCTTCTCCAAGCGCGACCGAGTGATCGTGGCCGCGGCTCTTATCGCGTTAGCGTCGCTGGTCGCGTACTCATTCACTCCGCTCACGGCGGGCGGGCCCTGGGGCCATCCCTACGGCTTGACGTTGAACATGCGTTACGGAGCTCCGGCACTGACGTTGGCGCTGGCCGTCGCGCCGCTGGCCATCCTGTTCAAAAGCCAGCTTGGCCGCGTGGCGGTGGCGGCCGGACTCACCACGTTGTTCGTGGCCACGGTGGCCTTGCGCCGCCTGTGGACCCCGGACTACAGCCTCGGCGGGGCCCACGCCGCAGTGGTGCTGGTCCTCCTGGTGGCGGTGATCCTGGTCCTCGGACCGTGGTCGCTCATCCCGCTCCGCCGCCCGCTCGTCCGCGCGACCGCCGCGACGCTGGCCCTCTCGCTCGTGCTGGCCGGGGTCGCGGTGGGCTACTCGGGTACCCGCGATTTCCTGAGGCACCGATACAGCGAAAACCACGGGCCGTCCGCCGTCGACAAGGTGTGGCGCTGGGCTCGGGGCCTGCGCGACACACGGATCGCCCTGGTGGGCAACCTCGGCTGGTTCTTCAGCTACCCCGTCTGGGGTCTCGACGATTCCAATCGCGTCGCGTACATGGGGCAGCGGGGGCCCCATGGCTCCTTCCGGCCCATCGCCAGCTGTCGGGCGTGGCGCACGGCGCTCAACCGCGGGCACTACCACTACGTGGTCACCACGGCCAACCGGGTCTTCTTCACCACACTGCTCGTGCACTCGCCGGAGGGCGAGTGGACCCGGACCGACCCCGCGGCAAAGCTGGTGCTCTCCCCGAACTGGGCGATCCAGGTCTTCCGGCTCACCGGGCCGCTCCACCCGGATCGCTGCTAAGGGCGTTGTCGTGGACGAGACCAGGCCCTACTCGCCCTCCCGCAAGGCGGCCGACTCCTCACCCAAGTGCGCCGCGCGTGCTGAGGGCGGCCTCCAGCGGGACCATTTCGGAGTGCTTATCAACCTGCGGAAAGTCGCACGTTGCGGCGTCGCCCGTTGACGGCGCCGGGAGGGCGGCTGTATCTCACTTGCTGGGCCGCGGCGCACGCCGCGCTGTCACGTCCTAAACCCCTGGCCCGGAAGGGAGCCAAGCCCGTGGAGCATCTTGCGAAACCACCCTCAGGCGCCGAAATCGTGCCGATATTGCAGCCCGTCTACGTCAAGAGCGAGAGCCTGCGGGGAACGGCGATTGCGCTCAGCACCGACGGCACCACGATGTATTACCTGATCGTTCCGGACCGCCAAAAGTCGTCGCCGGTATGGGCGTCTGAGGCGGATCTCACGGAATCTCGGTCACGGGCTGCGAGGGTCGCGCTCAGGTAGCGGCTCCCGCATCCAGTCCGCCGGCGCGACACCGGGCGAGCATCGACAGGCGGTAGAGCAGAGCCCCACCGCGTCACCAACAGGGCCAGATAGTCGCCTCCAGCGCGCGACCGATCGCGCGCTCTGCAACGTGAGTGAAGCCTGAGTAAGTGTCGTCAAGCGGACACCCGCCCTTGCGCATCGGTCAGGGACGGTGCCGAGCCGGTTTCGTGACGGCGAGGACGGGGAGGAGAGCACGTCTGAGCGCAGAGGATTGGATCTCACCACGGGGATCCGACAGCCAGCTGGCGGTGGGCGTTGCTCGCCGTCGGGGCGTGCGCGCTGCTGAGCCTCGTCGTCTCGTTCTTCGCCGCCACCGATTCCAGCTCGCCTGAGGGGCGTACGCTCGACTGGCCGGGCCAGACCACGTTCGCGATCGGTCTGTTCGCACTTCTGTTCGCGGTGGTTCAGGCGTCCTCGTTCGGCTGGACCGGCACACAGAGCGTGATCGGCTACATCGTCTGCGTCGTGTTCCTGGCCTGGTTTGTGCGCATCGAACTGCGGACGCACGAGCCGCTGCTGCGATTGAAGCTGTTCGCGAGCCGCGACTTCTCCCTGAACTCAGTCGTGACCGTGCTCGGCATGTTCGCGTTCCTCGGGTGCGCGGCGGCCACCAGCATTCGATTGACCGCTGTGCAGGGCTTCAGCCCGCTGGAGGCATCGATCGGGTTCGTCGCCCTACAGGGATTCGCGCTGTTCCTGCTGCCGCTCGTCGCGTTCATGATGCCGCGGGTGAACCCCCGCTGGCTGCTCGGCGGCGGCTTCGTCCTGATCGCTGGGGGCGCCGCGTGGGCGGCCACGGTCTCGATCGACCAGCGTTCGATCTGGGCGACTGTGCCGGCGCTCGTGGTCGTCGGCATCGGCTTTGCCTTCTCGGTCGCGTCCGTGACCGCCGTGGCGGTCAACACCGTGCGCATCCAGTTCGCCGGTATGGCGAGCGCCACCACCAGCCTGTTGCGCGACTTCGGCTTCGCGTTGGGGCCGACGATCGTCATCGCGATCGGCACCTCTCGCGCCGCCGGCAAGATCAGGGACACGATTGCCACCAGCCCCAGCCTGCAGCATCAGCTCGCGGCGTTCTACCACTCGGTGGCGAGCGCCCCGCCGGCCGCCAAGGCACAGGCAGCGGCCGCCGTCGGAGCCGTCAAGTCCGGACCGCTCGGTGCGGTCGCCGTACCGGCGACGACGCAGGTCAACGGACATTCGGTGCCGCTCAACCCGTTGCATGACACCGCCTTCCACGCGCTTGGCAGCGCCTACCAGCTCGTCTTCGCGATATGTGCAGTCTGTGCACTCGTGGCTGCCGTGCTGGTCCTGGCGGTGCTGCGGGCCGACGCCCATCACGACGCGGACGAGCTGGCGCTAGTGGAGTCCGGGGCGGCCAGCGTGCGACCTCACGGCAGAGCCGATCTGAGCGACGGTGCTACCGCTCGCGCCGGGCGTCCGCACCCTCGGAGGCGAGCCGGCAGGACATGAGCTGCCTGGCTCGGTGGCCAGCGAGAGTCGACGAGCCGCTGTCGCGCCGCAGCCCAGTCCAATGGCAGCCCGGTTCCTAGGACTCGGCCGTGCCGTTGAGTGCCAAGGGCTCGTGGCTAATCGAGGTTCTCGGCGGGCATCACATCAAACCGGCCGTGGAAGATGATCACGAACAGGCAGGGCTGGCCCTGCGCGGGAGCGTGGTGGTGCACGCTGCCTGCCTCGAAGTGAGCGTAGGAGCCGGCGGTAAGCAACTCTCCGTTGGCCTCCATCACCCCCTCGAGCACGATGATCGTATGCGCCGCGGTGTGCCGGTGGCGCTGGGCTTGAAGACCCGGCGGGTATCGAATCAGGTAATGCTCAGCGCCTGAGGCGGTGTCCTGATAGAGCAACCGCAGGCCGATCGGCCGGTCGTAGATGGCCGGCTGGGATTCGTCCAAGTCGGCCGAGGCCAGGTGGGGTTCGAGGATGACGGCGGGTACTTTCATCCGGCTGCGGCTGGCCATGCGTGCTCGCGGAGAACAGTAACCACCGGCCGAGCCGAACTCGCGATTCGCGCGCGGGCTTACGCCACCGTGAACGTCAGGCGCCCGGGACTGCACCGGATCGCGGAGCGCAGGCGGACGCTGTAGCTCCCCGGCCCCACGGTGCGGGCCCCGAGCCTGGCCGGCAGGTGGATCCGGCCGGTCGCGCGGCGGACGGAACGTCGTAGCCCGCCGACCCGGACAAAGCCATGCCCGCGGACCCACCGCCGGATCACCAGGTTCAGTCGGACCGCACCGGTAGCACTCCACCGCAAGACGGCATCCCGCGGGAACCGTCCGCGGGTGAAGTGCCTCGAGCGCATCGTCAGTCTCACCTGGACCGAGCGGCCGCCGGAACCGCCGATGGCGCCGGCACCGCGAGCGGCGACCATGCAGACCAGAGCTTGACCGTGCGCGTGCCGCACCGGCTGGGACTGAAGGCCCGACGGACCGCCCGGGAGGCCCCCTGGCCCCGGGGGCGGAGACGCGTTGGCCGGCGGGCTCGGCACCGGAGCGAGGGTTTGTCCGAGCGGCGCCCAGGCAAAGCTCGAGATCCGAATCGTTCGGACGCCGGCGGGCGCGATCCCATTGAACCGCCAGTAGTTGATGACCGGAACCTCGGTTGACGGGGTGGGCACCCCGGTGGTCACCGTCCAGGCGAGGAGGGTCGCGCCGGTGGCGTCGGTGATCAGGTAGTCGATCCGTCCCGGCGCCCAGGTGAACTGGTTCACGTACGGCGGATGGGCGGAATAGCTGAAGTCGCGTTCCAGTGAGACCCCCCGGTTGGCGTTTTGCCAGACCGTGGCCGAGCCGGTCGGATTCGACGGGTCGCCCCAATGCGACGGCTCGATATCGATCTCGTTATTGGATGGGCTCGACCCCCCGTAGGTGAACATCCCGAGCACCTCGTCGGCGTCGAGCGCGCTGAGGTCCGTTGCCACCACCCACCGGTAGGTGCCGTAGCCGAGGTGCGTGCGGCTCTCGACCTCGGGGCTGGTCCAGTTCCCGGAGGGGCCCTTGACGATCGACAACAACAGATCGGATCCCTCAAGGCGGACGTTGCTCGCGGAGTCCGACCAGTCGTTCGGTCCGGGCTCCTGCGCGATTCCCGGAGGCCGCACGTCCCACACGTAGCCGGACCACGAGATCGTCCTCGCTGAGGCGGCGGCCCCTGTGGGAACCAGCAGCAGCAGGGCGAGCAGCGGCAGTATCAGACAGCTTCTGGCAAGAAACGACAAGGCATGGCACGGGGTCCCGGTGGAGTGCCCACCTTATACGACGTCGTTGCGTAGGTTTGGCTGACGACCTGGCTGCAC
>DATFDC010000077.1:0-16384 GCA_035252415.1 Solirubrobacteraceae bacterium | reverse complement strand
CAGGGCCAGATCCCACACATCATCCGGGGTGTCCACCGGATCCTCGCCGATGGCCACGCCGGCATTGGCGAAGAACACCTCGACCGGCCCCAGTTCCGCCTCCACCCGGTCGATCAACCCGGATACCGCGCCCGAGTCGGTGACGTCAGCCGGCAGCGCAAAGCCCCGCGGCCCGAGCTCCTCGCCGACGCCCGCCAACGCATCAGCCCGGACATCGGTGACCGCCACACGCGCCCCGCCGGCGGCGCAGCGAAGGGCCAGCGCGCGCCCGATCCCCCCCGCTGCCCCGGTCACCACGACGGTCCGACCCGCGAGCTTCATGCTCGCCCCAAAGTGTCAAATGAATTGATGGTGAGCCTCCTTCGGGTGGATTGATTATGCCGTTTCTGCGTCACGAGCCACGGGTACGACCGAGGAGAGAGACGAGGAAAAGCGAGGGTTGCCATGAGTTCTACTTCTTCCGCGGGGAGACAGCAGGAGCTGCGGACGGCTCCCCCGGCCGGCGGACACACGCCCCGGTCGATTCTTGCCCGGCTCGACCGGATCGACGCGTGGTCGATGCCGTTCCTGTTCATCGGGATCATCGGCCTCGGCTTCATGTTCGCGTTCTACGACGTGTTCGACATCAACGTGTCGTTCATCCAGAGCTGCGTGGCGCTCAAGCCCGGCTGTACCCCGGCCAACGCGGAGACTGCCCTGCGCGTCCCCGTGGCGCTCAACCTGGCCGGCTACGTGATCGGCGCGCTCGCCCTCGCGCCGCTGTCGGACCGCTTCGGCCGCCGGAACATGCTGCTGTTCACGATGGTGCTCACCGGCCTCGGCTCGCTCTACAACGCGCTCGCGCCGGACTACACGCAGTTCGTGATCGCGCGGGTCATCACCGGTATGGGCGTCGGCGCCGACCTGGCCATCGTCAACACCTACGTGGGCGAGGTCGCCCCGCGCCGCAACCGCGCGCGGTGGATATCGGTCATCTTCATCATGTCCTCGTTGGGGGCGCTGCTGGGCATCTGGCTCGGGCTGTTCCTGACCACACCCTCAGCGCCTTGGCCCCACGGCCTGCCGTTCGCCCAGGCCGGTCCGAACTTCAGCGATGGCTGGCGGTGGATGTATGCGGTCGGCGCGCTCCTCGCCGCGGTCGGCGTCCTGCTGCGCCTCGAGTTGCCCGAGTCGGCGCGCTGGCTCGTCGGCAAGGGACGGATCGACGAGGCCGACAAGGTCGTGAGCGACATGGAGGTCGTGGCCGCCAAACACGGCCCGCTGGCGCCGGTCAACGAGGACATCCCGATCGACCAGACCACGCCGGAGAGCAGCACCGCGTTCCGCGCGATCTTCGGCCACCGGGTCTACGCCCGCCGCATGGTCCATCTCCTCGTGGTGTGGTTCCTGGGCTACATCACGGTGTTCTCGTTCGCCGCCGGCTTCACGACGATGCTGAGCTCGCTCAAGTACCCGCCGCCCGAGGCCGGCCTCATCACCGCGGTGGGCGCATTCGGCTTCCTGGCCTGCGCGCTGTTCGCGGTCGCCTTTGCCGATCGGCTCGAGCGCAAGTACTGGCTGCCGATCGGAGCCGTGATCACGGTGATCGGCGGGATCATCGTGGCCGAGGCCGGGACAACCTCGTTGGCACTCGCGTTCATCGGCTCGGTGATCGTGTTCTTCGGCTTCAACGTCTGGGTGCCGATGACCTACACGCTGTCGACCGAGAGCTTCCCGACCCGGGCTCGCACGACGGGCTTCGGTCTGGTCGACGGCGTCGGCCACTTCGGCGGCGGGATCGGGGTGCTGATCATCGCGCCCCAGATCCCGAACATGAGCGTGCTCGGAGCGATGATGCTGGTCAGTGCGTTCCTGGTCGCCGCCGCGATCGTCGCCCAGTTCGCCACCAACACGCGCGGCCGGCACTACGAAGAGATCTCGCCGTAGCGCCGCCAGGCGCGGGGATCACCGCGGGCTCGCGTCGCGCGAGCGCAGCAGTTCGGACATGTACTCGATGTGCTGGCGCATGGCGCGCTCCGCGCCCGTGCTCTGATGGCGCCGGATCGCCCGCGTGATCGCCTGGTGCTGAGCGATGATCGTCTCGCCGTCGATCGAGCTTCCCAGATGCTCGACCAGCGAGGGCTGAAGCACGTCGAGGATCCACCGGCTGAACGTGAGCAGCAGGTCGTTCCCGGCCATCACCGCGATCGTCTGGTGAAAGCGCGCGTCGGCCAGGCGAAACTCCTCGCCGGCCGGATCGCGAGCGCGGGCGTCGTCGATCGCCCGGGTCAGCGCCCCGATCGACGCGTCGTCGGCGCGCTGCGCCGCCAGCCCGGCCAGCGGGACCTCCAGGAGCATCCGCGTCTCGAGCAGCTCGCACAGGGTCACGCTCTCGCACTCGAGCATCGCCGCGATCGACTCGCTCACGTGGCGGCCTATCCCGACGTTCGGGGTGCTGTCCACGAACACCCCGCCGGCGCGGCCCTTCTGCACCCGGATCAGATGTGAGCCGGCCAACCGGCGCAGGCCCTCCCGGAGGGTCGGGCGGCTGACCCCGAACTCGCGCGAGAGCTCGTGCTCGGTGCCGATCCGGTCGCCGGGACGCAGGCCCTCGCGCTCGATGTACATGCGGATCTCTTTGGCGATCTGCTCGCTCGCGTCCGCGTGCACCGCTTCGAACCGGCTCGAGTCCCGGGCGCGGGCGGCGGTCGTCATTCGCCGAGTTTATGGCCGCCGGCGCGACCCGTTCGCCGATTTTGCGGGGGAGTCCCTAAGTAAATGCGGATTACTACCGATAAGACCGAGCATGCGGAGGACTCACGCGCGCGCCGCAGGAGCGTCGTCCACCGGCTCGGCCAACCGGCCGGGCGGCTCCGCCGATCCCGGCGCCGCCAACCAGGCCGCGTCCGCGCAGGACAACGAGCGCTTCCGCTTGCTGTTCGAGCGCGCTTCGGTGGGCATCATCAGCGTGGACCGGGATGGACGCGCGGTCGAGGCGAACCCCGCCCTGGAGCGGATGCTCGGCTACGAGCCGGGCGAGATGGTCGGGGTGAGCTTCTCCACATTCACCCATCCGGAGGACCTGGAGGTCTCGCGGCAGTCATACCGGGCGATGGTCGAGGACGGACGGACGTCCTACCAGCACGAGAAGCGCTACGTCCGCCGGGATGGCGAGGTCATCTGGTGCCGGGTCAGCGTGTGGACGGACGCCGGCGTTCCCGATTCCGGCCAGGTGGCGATCGCGATGATCGAGGACGTCACCCAGACCAAGCTGGCCGAATTGGCGCTGCAGGAGAGGGCAAATCGGCTCGAGCGCATCATCGCCACCCAGCGCGACATCGCGGCCGCCGCATCGGGGGATCTCGAGCACGTGATGCAGGTGATCGTCGAGCGTGCCATGGCGCTGACCCGCGCCGAGGGAGCGATGATCAGCCTGATCGACGGCGAGGACGTGGTCACGCGGGCCGCGTGCGGGATCGCCGAGCGCTTCCTGCACTTCCGCCGACCGATGAGCAACACGATCTCGCGGTTCGCAATCGACGCCCGCGCACCGTTGCTGCTCGAGCATGCCGAGAACGACCCGCGGCTGAACGCGAAGCTGCGGGCGCAGGTCGGCGACCGCTCACACATCTGCGTGCCGCTGTTCGCCGGCGAGCGGCCGGTCGGCGCGGTCAGCGTGATGAGCACCTCCGAGAACGAGCGATTGAACGAGGAGGACCTCCAGACCCTCGAGCTACTGGCCGGTGTGCTGTCGGAGGGCGTGAGCCGCGCCGCCGAATCCGAGGCCAAGCGCAAGCAGCTCGACGCGCTCGCCCGCTTCGAGGCGATCTACGAAGGCGCACTCAGCGGCGTGCTCCTGATCAGCGCAGATGGCCAGGTGATCGATGCCAACCCGGCCATGGTGCAGCTGCTCGGGGTCCAGTCGGCCGACCAGATCGAGCGTCAGTTCGCCCACTACATCCATCCCGAGGACCGCGAGACCGTGGTGGCCAAGGTCCGCGAGTTGCTGGCCAGCGAGTCGAACTCCCTGCACCAGCAGCACCGGCTGGTCCGCGCGGACGAACAGGTCATCTGGGTCTCGGCCTCGCTGTCGATCGTCCGCGATCTCGACGGACAGCCCAGCTTCGGCATCCTCATGGTCCAGGATGAGACCGAGCGCAAGGCGGCCGAGGAGGCGCTGCTGCGCCAGTCCGAGCTCAACGAGCACCAGGCCATGCACGACGGTCTCACCGGCCTGCCCAACCGGACCCTGTTCCGCGACCGCATCGAGCAGGCGATCGCCATGACACGCCGCGACGGCGGGCAGCTTGCCGTGGCGATGATCGACCTCGACCGGTTCAAGGACGTCAACGACACCCTGGGCCACCACGCCGGCGACACGCTGCTGGTGGAGGTCGGGCGCCGGCTGCGCGGCATCCTGCGCTCCTCCGACACGGTGGCCCGGCTCGGCGGCGACGAGTTCGGCGTGCTGATCTCCAAGCCGCGCTCGAGCAGCGACGTGGCGGTGGTGATCGGGAAGATGCGCGCCACGCTCGAGCAGTCCGTGATGGTGGAGGGACTGGCATTGCCGGCCGAGGGCTCGATCGGGATCGCGATGTTCCCCGCGCATGGCCGCGACGTCGACACGCTGCTCCGCCACGCCGACGCCGCGATGTACAGCGCCAAGGAGACCAAGGCCG
This sequence comes from Solirubrobacteraceae bacterium, assembly GCA_035252415.1. Lineage (GTDB taxonomy): Bacteria > Actinomycetota > Thermoleophilia > Solirubrobacterales > Solirubrobacteraceae > Palsa-465. Next base: position 11,726 of record DATFDC010000077.1, on the reverse strand, counting down.
GCTATGTCTTCTACGACGGTTCGCGGGTTGAGGCCGATCCGGCCCGCCTCACCCTGGTCTCGGAGCTCCGGCGCGCGATCGAGCAGCGCGAGCTCGTCCTCTACTACCAGCCCAAAGCGGCGCTGGAGAACGGCCTGGTTAACTCGGTCGAGGCGCTGCTGCGCTGGAACCACCCCGAGCGCGGAGTGGTCGGGCCCGACGAGTTCATTCCGCTCGCCCAACAGACCGGCCTCATCAAGCCCCTGACCCTGTACGTGCTCGACGAGGCACTGACCCAATGCCGCGACTGGCAGCGCGCCGGGCTGACCCTCGGCGTCGCCGTGAACCTGTCGGTGCGCAACCTGCTCGACGCAGACTTCCCCAAGCAGGTCAAGCGCCTGCTGGCTAAGCATGAGGTGGACCCTGGGCTGCTCCAGCTCGAGATCACCGAGTCGACCATGCTGTCGGACCCGGTCCGCACCAAGCGCGTGCTCGACAAGCTCGCGGCGATGGGCATCGCCCTGTCGATCGATGACTTCGGCACCGGCTACTCGTCGCTCTCCTACCTGAGCCAGCTCCCAGTCAACGAGATCAAGATCGACCGCTCGTTCGTGATGAACATGGCCGAGTCCGACAATGATGCGGTGATCGTCCGCTCGACCATCGACCTGGGGCGCAACCTCGGCCTCCAGGTGGTGGCCGAAGGCGTCGAGACCGAGCAGGCCTGGGATGAGCTGTCAGAACTGGGTTGCACGCTCGCCCAGGGCTACTACCTGAGCCGTCCGGTTCCCGCCGCCGATCTCACACAGTGGCTGCTGCGCCGTCCGGCCGGCGAGCCGGCCACCCCGATCAAGCGCGTCGCGTAAGAGCCTCAGGCCCCGCCGTCAGCTCGGGACGCCCGCGGCGGACTCCTTGACCTCCTCGGGGATCATCGGGCCCTCGCCGGAGGGATCGACGATCCCCTCCTCCAGCCACTTGTAGCGTCCGTCGAGCAACTTGGCCGCCGCCTCGCGGCCCGCGTCATCCTCGTTGTTCCACAGCTCGTCGAACAGCGTCTCGGCGCGTCGCCTGGCCTGGCGGCAGAACAGCTCGGCCAGTTCCTGCGCCTCGACCCGTCGCTCGGGCTGCTCACGCCCCAGCGTGTCCGCATAGGCGGCCGCCGCGGCCATGGCAAACAGCTCGGAGCCGATGTCGACCAGCCGGCCCAGGAACGCCTGACGGTACTCGAGCTTGGCCTGCCAGCGGGTCATGCCGTAGAAGATCGAGCGGGCCAGCCTGCGCGACGACCGCTCGACGTAGCGCATGTACGTCGCCAGCGGCCCGAGTTCGTCGTAGGAACGGGGGTTCTGGCCCTTGCCGACGGTCAGCTGTGGGAGCCATTTCGCGTAGAACGCACCCGCTCGCCCGGCCGCGGACGCCATCGCCTTGAGATCGCCACCTCCCTCCAGCAGGTCGCCGGCCACCTGAAGGTGCTGGTCGACCGCCTCGCGCGCGATCAGCAGGTGCATGATCTCGGTCGAGCCCTCGAAGATCCGGTTGATCCGCATGTCGCGCAGCGCCTGCTCGGCCGGCACGGGCTTCTCGCCCCGGGCCTTGAGCGACGCCGCGGTCTCGTAGCCCCGTCCGCCCCGCACCTGGATCAGCTCATCGAGCACCTTCCAGCCCATCTCCGACCCGTACAGCTTGGCCAGCGCCGCCTCGATGCGGATGTCGTTGGATTTGTCGTCGGCCAGGCGGCTGGCCACGTCGAGCATCGCCTCCAGGCCGAACGCGCTGGCCGCGATGAACGCGAGCTTCTGCGCGACCGCGTCGTGCTTGCCGACCGGCCTCCCCCACTGCACTCGCTCACAAGACCATTCCCGCGCGATCTTGGTCGCCCACTTGGCCTGGCCGACGCAGATCGCCGGGAGCGCCAGCCGTCCGGTGTTCAGCGTGGTCAGGGCGATCTTCAGCCCCTGCCCCTCCTTGCCGATCCGGTTCTCCTCGGGCACGAACACGCCGTCCAGCCGGGTGACCGAGTTCTCGATCCCGCGCAGGCCCATGAACGCGTTGCGATGCTCGACGCTCACCCCGTCGGAGTCGTAGGGCAGCACGAACGCGCTGATGCCGCCGCGATGCCCGTCGCCCTTCGGTACCTGCGCCATGACCACGACGATGTCGGCGATCGCGCCGTTGGTCGCCCACAGCTTGCGCCCGTTGAGCTCGTATCCGCCGTCGACGGGCGTGGCCGTGGCGGCCAGGCGCGCGGGATCCGAGCCGACGTCGGGCTCGGTGAGCAGGAACGCGCTGATCTTGTCCTTGGCCACCAGCGGCAGCCACTTGCGCTTCTGCTCCTCGGTGCCGAACAGGCGCAGGGGCTCCGCCACCCCGATCGACTGATGCGCGCTGAGCAGCGTCGAGAGCGAGGCGTGCCAGGTTCCGGCCACCGCCAGCGCGCGGTTGTAGTAGACCTGGGAGAGCCCGAGCCCGCCGTATTCCTCGGCCACCTTCATGCCGAGCGCTCCGATCCGCTTGAGCCCATCGATGACCGGCTCCGGGATTCTCGCCTCGCGCTCGATCTCGAGCGGATCGACCTCGGCCTCGAGGAACTCGCGCAGGACGGACAGGAAGCGCTCGCCCTTCTCGACGGCCTGGGGATCGAGCCGGGGCTGGGGATGGATCAGGTCCAGGCGGAAGTTGCCCAGGAACAGCTCCTTGCCGAAGCTCGGCAGCTTCCACTCCGACTCGCGCGCGGCCTCCGCGACCTCACGGGCTTGCCTCTCTGAAACGGTGCTCGACACGGATCGTTCTCCTCTGCGACGGTTCCGGACTCATGTGGAAGCTACCCGCTACAGGAGGTCTTACGTGAAGCTCAGTGCGCGCAACCAGCTGACCGGGACGGTCCAGAGCATCAACCAGGGCGCGGCAATCGCCAACGTCGTTCTCGACGTGTCGGGCCAGCGGCTCGTCGCCTCGATCACCGTCGAGGCCGTTCAGGAGCTTGGCCTCAGCGAGGGCAGCCAGGTCACCGCGATCATCAAGGCCTCCGACGTGATCCTTGCCACTGGCTGACGTCTAGGAACACTCTCATCGCCTCTCCCTACAGGACACCCGGCCAACGGCCGATAAGTCGGGAAACGGAGTGATGGGGAGGGCGAGGATGAGCCAGCCAGAGACCAGTGTTTCTGAACCGACGACCGGCGGCGGTACCAAGGCGTTCTACGGCCTGTTCGGGCTGCTCTTGCTCGGGTATGCCGTTTCGCTCGTCGTGCGCGCGAACGGCGCCAGCACCACCCTGATCGACGGCTGGGGCACGTCGACCTTCGAGCTCGTGGCCAGTGTCCTGGTGCTGATCCGGGCCGCGGTCAGCCCCCGTGACCGGCGCTTCTGTCTGGCCCTCGGGACCGGCATGGCCTTGTGGGCGATCGGCGACTTCGCCCAGACCTACGAGGACATCCACCACCCCAACGCGACCACCCCGGACCTGGCCAACTTCCTGTGGGTGGGCTTCTTCCCGGTGGCCTACGTCGGGGTCATGCTGCTCATGCGCCAGGAGGTCCGGAAGTTCACCGCGGCCAACTACCTGGACGGCGTGGTCGCCACCCTGACCTGCGCCGCCGCGTTCGCCGCGTTCGCCTTCGGTCCGATCCGGCACGCCGCCGGCGACGACTCGGTCACCGTGGCCTGGAACCTGATCTATCCGGTGGGCGACATCCTGCTGCTGATCCTCACGCTGGCCGCCGCGGCAATGTCCCCCCGGGGCCGGCGCACGCGCTGGTATCTGATGGCCGCGGCCAGCCTGGCCAACGCGATAGGTGACGTGTGCGCGCTGTTCGACAACGGCATCGGCGCCACCCACTTCGGCTACTTCTGGAACTCGATCGCTTGGCCGGCCTCGCTGTTTTTGTTCTCGCTGGCGGTATGGGTCCCGGTTGATCGTCCGGACGAGTCCGAGCTCAAGGAGACGAGCTCCGGTTTCGCCATCCCCGGCGTGGCCGCCGGCCTTTCGCTGCTGATCCTGTTCGTGGGCTCGCTGAACCACATCAACCAGATCGCGCTGGGTCTGGCCACGGCCACGCTGGTGGCAGCCGGCGCCCGGTTCGGCCTGGCCCTGCGTCGCCTGCGCGAGCTCACCGACGAGCGCCACCGCCAGCTGGCCGATTCGGCCCAGCTCGAGCGCGAGTCGCGCGAGGCTTTGCAGGCTGCCGTGCGCAGCTATTCGGAGTTTGCCGCGCGAGTCGCGGACGGCGACCTGCGCGCCACCGTCGCCGCCGACGGCAGCGAAGACCTGCGCGGGCTCTCAGAGAGCCTGAATCGCATGGTCGAGGGCCTCGCCCAGATCTCGGGCCACATCCAGGCCGGTGCGAGCGACATCCGCTCCTCCACGGCGGACATCCTCGCCTCGGTCAACCAGCACTCAGACAGCGCGAGCCTGCAATCCGCCGCGATCGGCCAGACCTCGGCGACGGTCAACGAGCTGCGCTCGGCCGCCGAGGACACCGCCCAGCTGGCCAGCGATGTGGCCGACCGGGCCAGCAAGTCGCTGCAGGTGACCGGCGAGTCGACCACGGCCGTCGAGGCGATCACCGCCGCGATGGAGGAGATCCGCGACCGGGTCGACGGGATCGCGCGCGACATCGTGACTCTGTCCGACCGCACCCAGCAGATCGGCGAGATCACCGCGACCGTCAACGGGCTGGCCGACAAGTCCAAGCTGCTCGCGCTGAACGCGAGCATCGAGGCGGCGCGGGCCGGCGAGCACGGCCGGGGCTTCGCAGTGGTGGCCGAAGAGGTCACCAAGCTGGCCGAGCAGTCCAAGGAGGCGACCGGACAGGTCGAGGCGATCCTCGGCGACGTGCAGGCCGCGACGTCGGCTGCCGTGCTGGCCAGCAAGGAGGGAACCGAGGTCGTCGAGCGCGGACTCGAGCTCACCCAGCGCGCCGGCGAAGGCATCCGCAGCCTGGCCGACACGATCCAGGAGTCCTTCGATGCGGCCCAGCAGATCGCCGCCTCGGCCCACGAGCAGAGCGTCGGGATCGAGCAGATCGCCCAGGCCATGAACCACGTCAACGACGGCACCACGCAGTTCCTCGACGGCGCGCACCAGTCCCAGCTCGCCGCCGAGAGGCTCGGCGAGCTCTCCGCCCAGCTGGCCCAGGTCACCGAGCGCTATCGCGTCTGAGCCTCGGCGCCGCGGTTCCGCGGCAGTAATCTTTCCGGAGCGATGAGCGTGCTTCCCGCCGCACCGCACCGACGTGAGCTTCGGCCCGTCAATGCCCGCGGTCGCTGGGTCGCCTGGGGCCTCGCCCTTCAGGTGATCGGGGTCGGGATTCCGGTCGTCACGGCCGTTCACCGGGCGCATGAGGCAGGGCTCGGCGGCGCGCTCACCCACTACACGATCCGCCTGGTCTGGGACGAGATGTTGCGCAGCGGCGCCGATGTCGCGCTGATCGTCCTCGGCGTGGTCCTGTTCGTGGCCGGCGCCGTGGTGCTCGCACGTCCGTTCGTCCGGCAGGTTTCGACCCTGGTGGTCGCGGTGCCGCTGGCCGCGGTGGCCGGCCTGGCCGTGTTCGGCGTCGTCGCGCTGGTGCTGACTCTGGTGGTCGCGGCCACGGCGTCGGCTGGGGATGCCGATCTCGGTGGCGCGCTCGCGGACTTCCTGCCCGACGGCTGGCCCGGCCGCCGGCGGCGCAAGTAACGTCGCCCGGGTGGCGCGCGAAGCCCGCATCGAGTCCGCCCAGGACGGCCTCGTACCGATCGGTGACGACGGGTGGTTCGTCCTGAACGCCCGGGAGGGCCGCTGGCGGATCTGGGAGGGCGTGGGCGCGCGCCTGTCGTTCGAGGGCGAAATCGGCTTCGCGCAGCTCGGGGTCAATCTGGTCTCGCTGGAGCCGGGCGAGCCGATCGGGATGTACCACCGCGAGATCGACCAGGAGGATTTCCTGGTCGTGGCCGGCGAGGCGGTGTTGATCGTCGAGGGCGTCGAGCGGCCGCTGCGCGCCTGGGACTTCGTGCACTGCCCGCCCGGTACCGCGCACATGATTATCGGCGCCGGCGACGGTCCGTGCGTGGTGATCGCGGTCGGGGCCCGCGAGCATCGGAACGAGGCCGAGATCATTCGCTACCCCGTCGAGGAGGCGGCGCTGCGGCACCGGGCCGGCGTCCAGGAGGAGACGCCTGACCCGCGCGTCGCCTACGCGCACCTTCCCCCGCGGCGGTGGTCGCGCTATCGCGACGGCTGGCTGCCGGACCTCGAGTAGCCCGCCCCGAGTTCGCTCAGACGCAAGCGGATCAGGCTGAAGCTGCACCAGGGCTGCGGGCAAGCGGCCAGGGCCGACTGGGGTGCCTGGCGGGCGCTCGCCTTCACATCCACCGCATCCGCATACTGGCGCGCTTCTGTGGCCTCTGCCGCGTCGACCCGGTTACAGCTCGGATCGACCACCGCCTGGGCGACGCTCTCACCACTCAGGACGCAGTAGCTGGCGCGCTCGTACGCATCCCCGGGCGACACCAGTCCAGAGTCCCAGCTCGTCGGGTGCCCCGCGAGGCTGTCGAACTGGTGCCAGTACACCCGGGTGATCTGTCCCGGGAACGCCGAGCCCGAACGAGCCAGGTCGAGGAAGTCGCTCGCCGCATACGCCTGGGCCTTGGGATTGCCGTCCAGGCAGCTGCCCAGGCCGTACGGCAATGGATCGAGCACCACCCGGTCGTCACACCCCTCGGGTATTCCGAGGTAGGTGGGCACCGGATCGGTGATCTGAGCCGCAGCCTCGGTCAACCAGATCGAGGCCTGGCGCGGGCCGGGCGGATAGAGCGAGGCGATGTACGCGCTGAGCAGCGACGTGTCGCCGTGCGCGAGCTGCCCGTTGTTCAGGTAGGCGGTGGCGCTCAGGTCCTCATAGGGGTGAAACGACCAGACCGCGGGATAGAGCCCGATCGTCTTGGTCAGATAGGTCGCGTACGCCTTGACCGCGATCAGGTGCGGGTCGTTGGCGCTGTCGCCGTCGGCCGCAAGCGCGACCAGCGTTAGGTGATTGCCAAAGCTCTTGCGGTTCGCCGCGTCGGCTTCGTAGTAGTACCAGGCCGCGCACTGGTCGGCCCGATGCGCCGGCAGGTCCCCTCGCGGCGTCGGGTTGCACATGTTGCTCACCCGCGCGCCGTCGGGTTCGTCGTAGGTCTCGTACTCGGTCGGCGGCGCGATCCCCTGCTGCGCCGCGAACTCGTCGAGCTTGGAGACGATGCCCTTGAAGCCGCAGTAGTACTGGTTGGCGCTCGGATTGGCCGGGTCGTGCGGGTTGCCGTTGCCCGGGTACCTGGCGGCGCTGTTGGTGGTGATCGAGATCAGCGGGTCGAGCCCGGCCCGGCGGGCTGCCAGCACATACTGCTCGGCCAGGCTCAGCCACGGAGTGCCGTAGTAGGTGGGTGGGTCGCCCTCGGCCACGCAGGGTCTGCCGATCGCCGGGCCGCCGGTGCTCACGGTGTCCCACGGGATGCCCGCCCGCACGTACCTGAACGCGTTGGCACCGCCGGTCTGGTCGCCGGCCAGCGCCTGATAGCGGTCGAACAAGGCGTGGCTCAGACTCGCCGCCGGGCAGCCGGGCAGCGGATACAGCGTGCACGGAATCCCCGCGGCTCCGTCGCTCAGCCCGATCCCGGCCGTGGCGGTCTGCGCGCGGGAAGCGCTCGGCACGGCCGCCAGGCCCAACGCCCCGACCAGCGCGACTATCCCCCAAGAGAAGCGCCCCACTGCTTTAGACGCTAGCTGGCGGTCAGGCCGGGGTCAAACCGTGAGGCCGGCCACCGGGAACCGCCCCCCTACGTACCACCCCTGCGTAATCCCTGTGCATGCGGACGTGCACAACTCGACACTCCCGCGCCTCCCCCAGGAGAGTGCCGACTCGTGCACGGTATTCGTGCACCACACGTCACGGTCGTGCACGGGCGCCGTCGTTGTCGAGCTATGCACGCCCGGGAAGGGCTGGGCTAAGAGTCCGCGTGCGCGCGGACGATCGCGTCGAGCAGTGCTCGATCGGCTTCCTGGAGGTCCACGAACTTCAAGCCGACATGGGTGGGAGTCGTGCGGGCGACTTCGGCTCCGCAGCGGATCGGCGTCTGGGCCTCGCCGAAGTACAACTCCACCCGGTATCGGACCGCCGCGTCCAGGTTCGGGTGCCGTTCGACGCGCATACCGCTGACGCTCAGGTCGGCCAGGCGAGTCTCGAAGAACCCGGATTCCTGCGGCGAGCCCGGCGGGAACATCCGCGCCACCGCGTTGACCCGGGTGCGCGCGGCCGACCTGCGTTCCGGAAGCTGGACGCCGTCGACGACCACGAACAGCAGCTCCGGCCCCTCGCTCGTGCTGGTCGTGGCGATGCCCTTCAGCGCCACCTTGCCGCCGCAGTGGTCGAACATCAGATATCCGTGCACCGCCGGCACCGAGCTCCCGAGCACCGCGCCGGGCTCGGTGTCGATCCCCTCCAGGGTCGCCACCGATCCTTCGACGCCCAGCACGCGGCAGTCGAGGACGACCTCGTCTTCGACGTCGAGGTGAATCTCAACTTCCTGGTGGTGCCTGAGTCTGCGCATCGCTCGAGTTCGGGGCTCGAGAGCGAACCGGTTTTGCCTGCGTATGCGTCCGGTTTCGCTCCGAACACTTAAGTGATCGACGTCCCCCCACTCTCGCTTTAGCGCTGAGCCGCGATTTACCTTGTGTCGCGGCTGCGGGGCAGCTGCGTGCAATGGGTCGCGAAGCCGGAGACGACCGCCCGCAGTTGCGCGCGGGTGGCCTCGTCGGTCAGCCGGCTCTGCTCGTCGAAGCGCTCGTGGGCGCGGTCGACGTAGAGCGACTGGCCAAACCAGGGCCGCATCTTGAGAAAGCGGAGCACCGACAGCCACGCCTGCTGGGACAAGCGCGTGCCGGCGCCTCCACCGGCGCCGATCAGCACGACCGGCAAATCGCCGAACACCGACGCGATCTCCGACGACGGTCGCGACGCCCAATCGATCGCGTTCTTCAGAAACCCCGGAATGCCCCAGTTGTACTCGGGGGTCGCGATCAGCAGGCCGTCCGCAGCCCGCAGCGCATCCTTCAGCTCCAACACGCCGGCCGGAAAGCCCTCGCGATCAAGGATGTCCTGATTGAACAGGGGAAGCGAGCCGATCGTCGCGAGTTGGCTCAGATCGATCACGGCGCCGGCCGGAGCGAGTGCTGCGGCTTCATCGAGCAGCGCCCGGTTCCTCGAGGCCTCGCGGAGACTTCCGCCCAGAGCCAGGATTCGGATGGTTCGTCCTCCTCGCATCGCCTGAAAGCTGCCCGTCAGAGGCTCGTGTACGAGATGAGCTCCATGAGGCTCCCATCAGGGTCGCGGAAGTAGACGCTGGTCCCGCGACCTCGAGCGCCGTTGCGTTCCACGGGCCCGAGCTCGACCGCGACGCCGTTGCGCGTGAGATGGGCAAGCGCCTGCTCGATCGGACCGTCCCACTCGAAACACAGGTCGCTGTTGCCGGGCGCAACCGGAATCCTCGCCACCGGGGACCCGATCGCGCCGGGTCCGTGGACATTCAGCTGCTCGGTGCCGAATCGGTACGCCCAGGCGCCGTGCCCGCGGTCGATCAACTCGGCGCCGAGGACGTCCCGGTAGAACCGGTTGGACTCCGTCCAGTCCGATACGTGGATCACGCAGTGATCGAGCTTGCCGAGCAGGCCGGACACGGTGAGCACCTTAGGACACCGGCTCGGCGTCCAGGCTTCCGCGATCCTGCTCAGAGGTCAGTGACCCGCCGACGACGCGACGAAATTCGCCACCGCGTCGATCTGGGCCGCCGTCAGCTTGTCCTTGAACGACGGCATCACACCGCCACCGCGCTCGACCTGCGAGCGGACTTTTGCCGCGGACGGCTTTAGCGAGTCGAGGTTCGGCCCAACGGCACCGGTGGCGCCGGCGGCCTTGAGCGTGTGGCACTGCGCGCAACCGGCCGCCTGGAAGATCGCCCGTCCCGTGGTGGCTTTCGTGACCGAACTGCCCCCGCCGGCGCCCGACGAGGTGCTGCTCGAACCGGACGAACCGCCGCACGCAGCCAATCCGACCGCTCCGGAGGTGACGACCAGCACGATCGCGCTGATCCGAACCAGGCCCTTCCGGCGGTTTATAAGCATCTTCACACCTTAAAGAACGACCCGCCAACGTGCGGCTTGGGTCGGCCTATGTGGGCCTGCCGCACGAGCGCCCCTATCGCCAGCGCGAGGACCCGGACACCCAGGAAGGCGGCCACGGCCAGCAGCAATGCGGCCGCCGGAAGGACCAGCGTCCTCGCCCCGGTCGCCCGGACGACGCTGAGCGCGATGACCGCGAGCGCCGCCGCAACGGCCAGGGCCCGGTCGCGCCGCAGGTTCGCGGCGGGCACGGGACGCGCGAAGCTCCGGATGCGGCCGAGGATCGCCAGGAGATGCAGCAGCGAACCGGTCACGGTCAGTCCGAGCCAACCGGCAAGCAGGAGCGTGGCCACCGTCGTGCGCGTCCGCCCGGTGAACGGCGCCCCGATGCCGTGGAGCGCGGTGGTCTCCAGCGCGACCACCAGGCCGGCGATCAGGAAGACATGCGCGAACGCAAGCAGCCGGGCGGGTAGCGCCACCGTCACCGGGGCGCCTCGCAGGCATCCCCCGAGGTTGACCGCCATGAGCGATGCGGCCAGCATCAGACCGACCCAGCCCAGCACGACGGTCGCCACGACGCCGAACGCCATGCCGCCGGCGAGCGCGACGACCCCGATCAGCCACAGCGCGTAGGTGGGGCGCTGGAGCCGGGGTCGCGGCAACTGCGTCTGGGTCAACGACGGGAAGAAGGTGTGAAGCGTGCCGACGATCGCGGTGCCGAACCAGCCGGCGAGGTTGAACGCGAGGTGAGCCCCGAGCAGGCTTCCGCGCGTCCATGCGGCTCCCGTGGCCATGAGCACCCCGAGCAGCGCGCCGACGCCGAGGCATACGGCCGAGGCCTGATACCACCGCAGCGCCCACGGTGCGCGCTGCAGCGAGCGGCGGTTCATCCGCGCCAGTGCCGCCGCGAACAGGACAAGCCCGGCGCCGATCAGCGCCGCTCCCAGTTCGACCAGCGGGGCGCTGCGGGTCGGCACGCCAACCGCGACGAGGACCGTTCCTCCATTCCACACCCCGATCTGCGCCCTCACGAGCATCCGCGGCGGCGGGTCGGTGGCGAGAAACGCGCAGGTGAAGAACTGCCCCGCTCCGAGCACGAGCTGGGACACGCCCCCGAGGAACACCAGGTGCAGCGCCAGCCAGTGCAGCCATGGGTGCCCGCTGACCGCATATAGGACCCCGGCGAGCGCGGCGGCCGCGATCGACACCAGCCCCGCGGCGAAGAAGACACGTAACAGCTCGCTGGGTCGCGGTGAGCGGGGATCGATCGGGCGGGCGCGACACCGGGTCCGACGGCCGCCCGCCGGTGCGGACGGGTTGGGCGGTGCACTCGGCGGCGGGGTGACCATGCGGACGCGGCAGTTTACACACCAATGCTGTAAAAATGACCCGATATGGGTCCTCCGCTCATCGCACTCGGCACCGCGTCCGTGCCGCTCGTCACCGTGGGCCTCGTCGGCCTCTCGGTGTGGACCGGCGGACTCGTGGCGATCTTCGTCGTCGCGCGGACCGCCGCGCGGACGCTCGACGGCCGCCGGCGCGTGGACTTCTTCAGGTCGCTCGGACGCAGCTACGCGATCGTCGGCAACACGGCGCTGGGAGTGACGCTGGTCTG
>DATFDC010000076.1:0-10407 GCA_035252415.1 Solirubrobacteraceae bacterium | reverse complement strand
ATGCAAGAAGACATCTCAGTCAGCGTTGAGGAACAGCACGCTGGGACCGCGACGGCGGACAAGAGCCCGATGCTGGAGATCTCGAACGCGATGGTGCGTCTGTACAAAGAGGCGTTCGGACGGGGCCCGACCAAGGCGCGGGCGCAGTACGCCGGTCCGGACACGCTCGTGGTGACGCTCGAGTCAAGCCTGACGGTGGCCGAGCGCAACCTGGTGGCGATGGGTGAGCACCAGCGACTGCGCGAGGCTCGGCTGTTCTTCCAGTACGCGCTGGAGGATCAGTTCCGCGCGATCGTCGAGCAGGCGCTGGGGCGTCGGACGGTCGCGTTCGTGAGCGGCATTGACACCGCCCGGGATGTGGCGATGGAGGTATTCACGCTCGAGCACGTCCACGACGAAGACGCCGCAATCGCGTAGCCGTCACATGTCGGACACGCCGAGAGGCTGAGCCTCAGGGCGATGTTGCAATCCAACTGTTGGCAGGAAGCCGGCCGGTCCGTGTGGTACTTGTGGATCGGCAGGATCTCTCTCCTCCCATAAGAGCTTACGGCGGGCGATCAAGGCGAGCGCATGAGGCAAAGAGCCTGGTCGTCCGCCGGGCTCGCGCCTGGGTGAGCGCCAAACGCTCCTGGGAGGGGGCCCCGCCCCGCCGACGAAGACTCAGGGCTCGTGCGCCCGGGCGTGCTCGGCCTGTAGCTCGATCGCCTCGCGATGGATCTTGGCGGCGCGAGCGTGCGTCATCGCCTCGGCGCGATGCGCTGCTGCGGTTTCGGGATCCGCCGCCTCCTCGCCTTGCCCTCCGCGCTCCGTTGGTGCGACAGGGCCCGGGCCTCGCGGTCGCGCGCGCGGCTCGCGCGCCCGGGCTTGAGCAGCCCGCTCTGCATCGTTCATGATGCCGCCTCTTCTGCAGCGTTCATAATTTGCCAGGTTCCCCGCGTCGGCGCCCGCAATCAGCCCGTTTCACCCGATACGGCCTCAGGCGACCAAGTCCCGCTTCTGGACGCCAGGCTGGTGCTGACCGAACAGCTCACGGCCGACGAGCGCTCCGAGCTTGCCGGCCTGAGCGTCCCGGTGATCACCGTGGATCCCGGACCATTGGAATTGCCACAGTTGCTGTCGCGACACCGCGCGTTCGGCGCCACGGTGTTCGAGGGCCTGGTGATGAGCTCGCTTCGGATTGGCGGGCAGACCGGGATCCACCTCCTCGGCCCTGGCGACCTGCTCGTCCCCAGAAATGAGCTGTGGCCGACATGGCTCGCCGAACTCGATTTCCGGACCGCCACGTCGGCTCGCCTCGGGCTGCTCGGCAACGACCTGCTCGCCGCGATCTACCAATGGCCACGGCTGCTCCAAGGCCTCTACAAATCGCTGGGCGACCAGCTGCAACGGCTCAATGTGCAGCTCGTCGTCTGCCAGCTCCCGCGTGTGGAGGATCGGGTCATGGCCATGCTATGGCTGCTGGCCGATTCGTGGGGACACGTCACGCCAGGCGGGGTGCGGGTACCGCTCGCGCTGACCCACGAGACCCTGGGCGGACTGGTCGGGGCGCGCCGGCCGACCGTGACGCTGGCGTTGCGCAAGCTCACCGACGACGGCGCGCTCGTGCCGCAGGATCACGGCTGGCTGCTTGTGGCTCCTCCACCCCAGCCGGAAGAGCCAACGCAGAGAATCGCGCCGGTTCCCCCCGACGAGGTGCCAATCGGCCCCTGGGCTGCATGGCCCCGGGGGGAGGCGCAGGAGGACCCGAGCATCACCTATGCCGAGCTGCGAGACACGGTCGACCGGCTACGCGAGCAGCATGCGTCCGAGCGGCAACAGACGCGCGACCGGCTCACGCGCGTGCGCACCGATCGCGTTCGGATCATCGCCCTGCGCAAGCGGATCGTCGAGGACGCCCTCAGGCGTCGACAGCCTCCATCATCATGATCGCGCCCCGGCTGTTCTCGTCGCCCCCACCCAGTGGAAGCAACGTGACGCGGCACTGAAACGGCTTGCCGAGCCGGTTGGTCGCATCGAGCACCACCTCCTCGCGCGGTGATTCTCCGCCCAGCGTGGCCCGTAATTGCCGGCTGAGCGCGTCCACCGGGAGGCCGATGTCGAGCGAGAGCAGGTGCTCATCCTCGGCCTCCTCGGGCGTGACCCCCCAGAGCTCACGCGCCTCACCGTTCCAGATCTGCACGCGCTGGTTGCGGTCGACCACGGCGACAGCGAGCCCGATCGTTCTGAGAATGGTCTCCATGAAGGCATTGCCGTCGTTTCCCTCCTGGGTGCGGTGCCGGAGCTCTTCATTCATCGTCTCGAGTTCCGCGTTGGTCGACTGGAGCTCCTCGTTCATCGTCTCGAGCTCCTCGTTGGTCGACTGGAGCTCCTCGTTGGTCGTCTCGAGCGCCTCGTTGGTCGACTGGAGCTCCTCATGGGTCGTCTCGAGCTCCTCGATGGTCGACTGGAGCTCCTCGAAGGCCTGCTCGAGCTGCAGCTTGGAACTGGCGAGCTGCTCCTTGAGGCGGTGGGGCTCGGTTACATCGATGTAGGCGATGCTCGTGCCCATCGCCGAGCCGTCATTGAGCAAGGGCGCGAGGCGGATGTCGAACATCCGGTCCGACTCGCCGCTGCGCCACCGAACCGACTTGATCTCCTCAGAGCGCAGATCGCGAACGACAGCGTCGAGGTGGTTGCGCAACTCCACCGGGCGATAGGCCAGCTCGAGGTCCTGCGCGGGTCGACCGAAGTCCCCCGGCGTGAGTCCGAACAACCGACGAGCGGCGTCGTTGGCCATGATCAACGCCCGGTTGTGGTCGAGCACCACTTGCGCGGGTCCGCCCACTTCGAAGGCTGCCTCGCGGAGCCTGTCGGATTCGATAGACGCGGTGCCGCGAGTTGCGTTGCCGGGCATGACCCGCGCCCGGTCGCGGAGGGTCGGCTTGACCATCTTTCGGAACACGCGGCGCTTGAGCTCGACCGGGGTGAACAGATCCGTGTGAGCGATCAGCATCTCGGACTTGCCGAGCAGCAGATAGCCGTCGTCATCCAGGGCGAAGTGGAAGCGGCGGAGGATCTGGGATTGCGTCTCGGCCGTGAAGTACATCAGCGTGTTCCGGCACACCAGCAGATCGATGCGGGAGATCGGCGCGTCCTGCACGAGATCGTTGCGGCCGAAGATCACGCACCGCCGCAGGTCCCTGCGGAACACGTGGCGCTGATCGGTCCGCTCGAAGAAGCGCTCGAGTGCCTCCGGCGGGATGTCCTCGATCTGGCGCGGCAGGTACGCGCCGTGCCGGGCCACCTCCAGCGCCTCCTCGTCGACATCGGTGGCGTAGATCTTGACGCGCTCGCGGAACGCGGCGTCGCCCATCACGCGGGCCAGCACCATCGCCACCGTGTAGGGCTCCTCGCCCGAGGCGCAGCCGGCACACCACACCCTGACCGGAGACTCGCCCTGTCGGGCCGCGAGTAGCTGGGGGGCGATCTCGGTGGCCAGGTACTCCCATGACTGGGAATCCCGGAAGAAGCCCGTGGTATTGATCAGCAGCGTGTTGAACAGCTCGGCCAACTCCTCGCCGTGCAGCTCGATGTAGTCGAGGTAGTCGTCGTAGCGTTCGGTTTGCACCGTAGCCATGCGCTTGACAATCCGGCGCTCGACCGTCGAGCGCTTGTAGCCGGTGAAATCGAACCCGCGGCTCTCCTTCACGAAGGTGAGCAGCGTCTCAAGCGTGATGTCGGGACGTTTCGCGCTCATCGCGCGCCCTCGTCGGCCTCGCCGGCCGCCTCCGATGCATAGGTGCCGACCAGCGGGCGCAGCGTCGTCCCGGCCGCCCCGGCGTGGGGCTGACGCACGATCTCCGCCGGCTTGGACTCGGCCTCAGACTGCCGGCGAAAACGCCAAGCCGTCGGCCCTGCCCCCGCTCCTCGGCAATCCGCTGAACCCGACCACCCTCGGGACAAAGCGCAACCACCTGCTCGCCCCGCGGTTGGTCACGGTGCGGATTCGGCTTGGGATCGAGCGCGGGATTCGATTCCCAATTGGCATTGCGACCGCCGCCAGCTCCCATGGGAGGCGGGGGACTCTCCCCGTTGACCATCGCAGCGATCGTACTCCCGACGAGCGCCGCCGGCACGCCACGCGGACGTGGCTATCGCGCTCGCGAGCCGTGCCGCCGTACGTCGCGTCCTTTGACCCTGAACGATTCGTGGCCCCTCCGCTGGCCTTGATCACGGCCAGGCCGGCCGATCCGACGGCGCGGGCGCCGGGGACGCGCCACCCCGGCCACGCGGCTGTGGTGGTCCGGTTGCGAGACCAGGATCACGCCATCTCGCAGGTGCTCGCCGTCCCGGGCCGGTCGGCACCGAAGCCTTCCGGCGTGCCCCAGGATATGCGCGAAATGCCCGGACTGCCGCGCGCGATGTGAACGACGCTGCACAAGGCGGCGGCCAGGACGAGGGGCAGATCCCTGACCACCTGGCTGAGGGCCTCCACGCCGCCCGCCGAGGCTCCGATCAGGCCCAGGTTCTACGCGCCGCCCCAGACTCCTCGGGGATGTCAGCGGCTTGTACTCCAAACAGCCTACGCTCACCCGCTGGCTCGCACCAGCCGCCCGGCCGGTCACCTCGCGGCGAGCGGCTCCTCGCGTTCCCAGTCGGCCAGCGCGCGCCTCACCGCGCGCATGAACCCCAGCGGCCTGAAGCCGTACAGCTCCTTCATCTCCCGGGCGGCACGGTCGCTCCGCGGCAGGACGTCGGCACCCAGACTGCCCATCAGGGCACGGACCAGATCCCGGTCGGAGCCGGCGATTCGCGAGGCCACGGCGGCGAACGCGGGCGCGGTGAAGACCGACAGCTTGAGCGGGGGGCGGTCGATGTCCAGCTCGGCCGCGATGCCTTCGAGGATCTCGGCATAGCTCAGCGAATCGGGCCCGACGATGTCGATCGAGCGTCCGCGGGTGGCGCCGATCAGCGGCGTACGGACCAGGCATTCCACGACGTCGCGTTCGGCGATCGGCTGGGTGCGGTGATCGCGCCACGGGGGCAGCGGGAGTACCGGGATCCGCTCGATCAAGCGAACCATCAGGCGAAACGACGGGCTGCCGGCGCCGATGATGATCGAGGCTCGTAGGCCGGTGGCCCCGGGCAGGCCCTCCATCAGGATCCGCTCGACCTCGAGCCGCGAGCGCATGTGCGGCGACAGCGCACCGCTCGGCTCGATGCCGCCCAGATAGACGACCCGGTCGACGCCGGCCCGCCGGCACGCGGCCACGAAGTTACACGCGGCCTGACGATCCCGCGCCTCGAAGCTGCTCGCGCCGGCCTCCATCGAGTGCACCAGGTAGTAGGCGACGTCGCACCCCCCAAGCGCAGCGTCGAGGCCTTCGTCGTTCAGAACGTCGCCGCGGACGGACTCCACCCCACTGGGCGGCGCCCGGAGTGGCGGACGACGCGACATCGCCCGTACCGCGCGGCCCTCGGCAACCAGGGCGCGCGTCAGGAGGCTGCCGACGTAGCCCGTCGCGCCGACGATCAGGTCCACTCGGCGTGAGGGCTGGTGTCGAGGTCCACCACGAGCCCTGATCGTAACCGGCGAACCACGGCGAGCCCGCCGGTCACGATCGCGATAATCGGCCAATGGACGTGAAGCCGTTCCGGATCGAGCGCTACTACGCCCGGTACGAGTTCACCACGCGCTACATGCTGTCGAGCAGCGACTGCGAGTCGCGCACGATCGAGTCGCTGCTCGAACTCGAGCCGGACGCCCACGCCAAACTGCTCAGCACCTGGTGCGGGTATACCGAGTCGCCGGGATCACTCGAGTTGCGTGTGACGATCGCCGGTCTGTACGAGCGGATCGATCCCGACGAGGTGATCGTCACCTCGTGCGCCGAGGAGGGCATCTTCCTGCTCTACCACGCGCTCCTCCGCGCCGGCGATCACGCGGTCGTGGAGGCGCCGTGCTACGAGTCGGCGCTCGAACTGGCCCGCAGCGCCGGCGCCGAGGTCAGCCCGTGGCACCGGCGCTACGAGGAAGGCTGGGCCCACGACCTGGATGAGCTCGAGCGCCTGACTCGCCCGGGAACGCGCGTGCTCTACGTCAATCAGCCGCACAATCCGACCGGCACGCTGATGGACCGCGCCACGTTCGAGCGCGTCGCCGAGCTGGCCCACGCCCACGGCATCGTGCTGTTCAGCGACGAGGTCTACCGCGAGCTCGAGCACGACCCCGAAGACCGCCTGCCGGCGGCCTGCGACCTCGACGAGCGCGCGGTCTCACTGGGCAGCATCTCCAAGAGCTACGGCCTTCCTGGGCTCCGCCTCGGTTGGCTGGTCACGCGCGACGCCGCCCTGCGCAAGGCGATCATGCGCCTGAAGGACTACACGACGATTTGCTCCAGTGCCCCCAGCGAGGTGCTCACCGCGCTGGCGCTGCGCAACCGTCACGCCCTGCTCGAGCGCAACCTCGGCATCGTGCACCGCAACCTGCCGCTGCTCGAGGACTTCTTCGCGCGCCACGCCGTGACCTTCGAGTGGGTCCGCCCGGATGCCGGGCCGATCGGGTTTCCGCGGGTGCGCGGCGTCCCCGACGTCGAGCGCTTCTGCGAGCGGCTCGCGGGCCACGGAGTGCTCTTGCTGCCCGGCGCGGTCTACGACGAGCCCGAGCACGTGCGAGTCGGGTTCGGGCGCGCGAACCTGCCCGAGGCGCTGGCCGCGCTTAAGTCAGCGCTTGCGGCGCCGGCGCTCGTGTGAGCGACGGTCTCGGCTGAACGCTCCCGCGCGGGCGACGCGCACAGTGGTGGTCGTCGTCGCGGTCTGGCCATGGCTGTCGCGCACGGTCAGCGACACGCGGTAGGTCCCCCCCCTCGCGAATCGGTGGCGGAGCTTCTTGCCGACTGCACCGCTGTGGTCGCCGAAGTGCCACAGGTACGACACGATCTGGTCGTCGAGGTCGTGGGAGCGAGCCCCGCTGAACCAGACCGCTCGGCCGGCGGCGGGGCGCTGACTAACCACCGAGATCGCCGCGGTCGGCGCACTGTCGATGACCGTTACCACCTCGGTGGTGCGCGAGGTCATACCGAAGCCGTCGGTCACGGTCAGTGTGACCGTGTAGGTGCCATCGCTCGCGTAGGTGTGAGCGACGGTTGGGCCGGTGGCGGTGGTCCCGTCGCCGAAGTTCCAGGCATAGGCGGAGATCATCGTGCTCGGATCCGCGCCCGACGCGGCTGCGCTGAAGGTGCTCGCCGCGCCCTCGACCGGCAGGAGCGGGGAGTAGCTGAAGGTCGCCCACGGCTGTGCGTACACGGTCACCGGGCGACTCACGGTGGTCTTCTGCCCGGCGCGGTCGGTCACGGTCAACCGGACGGTGTACGTGCCCGGCCCGGCGTAGGCATGTGTCGCCGAGGCGCCGGTGCCCATGACTCCGTCGCCAAAGTCCCACGCGTAGGAGACGATCGTCCCGTCCGGATCACTCGAGCCCGTTCCGTCGAAGCTGATCGGCTGACCCGGGACCGGCACCGCCGGACTCGACCCGAACACGGCTATCGGTGGCTGGTCGAGCACGGTCACGGTCTGCGTCGTGGTGCTGCTCACGCCGGCGCCATCGGTCACGGTCAGCTTGACCTGGTAGGAGCCGGCTGATACGTAGACGTGGCTCGGAGTGGCTCCCGTTCCGGTGGCGCCGTCGCCGAAGGACCACGCATAGCTCGTGATCGCGGCGCCGGATCCCCCGCCGGCGGAGCCCGTGGCATCGAACCGAATCGCGGTTCGGTCGAACACTCGGCCGGCTGGCGGCGTGAAATGAGCACTCGGACCGGCCAGCACGGTCACCTGGTGCGTGGCGCTGCCGGACACTCCGTCGTTGTCGACCACGGTCAGCGTCACCGTGTACGTGCGGGGGCTCGCGAACGTGTGGCTGCGCGTCGCACCGCCGGCATGGTGACCGTCGCCGAAGTCCCAGAGGTGGGCGACAATCGAACCGTCACTGTCGCTGGACCCCGAGCCGTCAAACCCGATCGACTGCCCGGCCTCGGGGCTGGCGGCGCCAACCGCAAACGCGGCGACCGGAGGCTCGTCGAGCACGGTGACGGTGGCGGTGGCGGTGTCAACCTGGCCCAGGCTGTCGGTCACGGTCAGGCGCACCAGGTACGTTCCCGGCGTCGTGTAGGCGTGACTGGCGGTCGGACCCTGCGCGGTCGCGCCGTCGCCGAAGTCCCAGGCGTAGGAGGTGATCGAGGCACCGGCGTCGCTCGAGCCGCTCGCGTCGAAGCTGACCGGTCCGCCGTCGTCGTAGACCTGACCGGGCGAGACGGTCAGCGCGGCGGTCGGCGAGGCATCGACCGAGATCTCCTCGCTGCCGGTGGTGAGGTTGCCGCGGTTGTCGACGAGGGTCAGCGTGACCGTGTAGTCGCCCGGCGCCGCATATGTGTGGGTGGCGGCGGTCAGCGTGCGGCCGGCGTGAAAGCTCGTGGCCGTGCCGTCGCCGAAGTTCCAGGTCTCGCTCGAGAAGCGGTACGTGCCGGTGCTTGCGCTGGGATCGAAGCTCAGCGCGGAGCCGGCGGTCCGCGGTCCGGCCGGGACGCTGAAGCGCGGGGTGATCGTCGCGCCGGCCGGCTGCATCGCACAGCCTCCGCTGCCGTTGCTCCACTCGCTCTGGAGGTAGTACTGATCGCCCGCGATCAGCTGGTTGTAGAGCGTGCCCGCGACGGCGTCGCCGCCCAGAGTCGGCGTGAACGCGCTGTTGCAGTTGTCGCCGTCCTCGTTGCCGGTGTAGTCGTTCCACCAGCCGATTCCGAGCGGGTCGGTGATCGTCTCGTTGTCCTCGTGGCTGATGTACTTGAGCGCGACGTCGGCGATGCTCGCGTTCGGCTCCTGGACGAGCGAGTTGCCGTCCCACTGACAGCCCTTCGCGTCCTGTGGGCTGGCCAGCGCGACCGCCGGGATCGTGGCGTAAAGAACGTTGTTCGCGCCGTCTGCGAACGCGGAGTGGTAGGCGCAGAAGTCGTTGCTCGCGCACGTCCCCGATCCGTCGGCGAAGCACACGTCGACGTCGCTCGGCAGCACGACGAAGTAGATCGGCGCCCCGTCTGGCAACTCGCTGCTCGAGGTCGGGCCATCGGAGGGCAGCCCAAGGGCGGCGATCTGCGCCGAGATCTCGGCCTGGAGCTGATCGTCGGTCAGGCAAAGCGTGTAGGGACTGTCGGCGCAGTTGGTCGAGTCCGTGGCCGGGTACGGATCGGTGTCCTGGACGACCTGGCCGGCCGGGTCGAACGTCTGCTGATAGTCGGCGAACCCGGCGCCGTCGGTGTACTGCCGCGCCACCCCGTAGACGTTCGTGGCCTTGCCGCTGTCGGCGGCAACATCGGTGAAGTAGCGCTCGATCAGCGATTGCCAGGACGACGGGATCGTCTCCGGGCTCGGCGCCCAGAAGATCAGGTACGGGTCGCTCGAGTGGAGCACCGGGCCGCCCTGGTAGCTGAGGTTCCTCCACGAGAATCCCGCGCTGGTCACGGTGGCCGCACGGGTGGCGGCGGTCACCGAGCCGGGGATGCTCGCCCCGGGGCGCGGCGCGACGCCGCGGAAGTGACCCGCGCGGGTGTGGACGACGACGGCTGACGCGCTCGGAGCGAGCGCGCAGCCAATCGCCAGCGCCGCCGAGACGGCGACGAGAATCCAACACTTCGGAGTCACTACGTCTGTGAGGATCGGCCGGCGAGCGTGATTGTTTGAGCCGGGGACGGGTCTGCGTGCTTACATGCCCGGGCTTGACCCTGTTCGCCGATGTCGTCGAGGCCTCGCGGCTCGTGGCCGATACGAGCTCACGATCGCGCAAGATCGCGACCCTGGCCGGGCTGCTTCAGACGCTCGACGGCGACGAGGTCCCGATCGTCGTCGGCTTCCTCTCCGGCGTGCCCCGGCAGGGCCGCGTCGGGATCGGCTACGCGACCGTCTACGGGACCCGGGCATCCCCGTCCAGTGAGCCATCGCTCGAGGTCGAAGACGTCGATCGGGCGATCACCGAGATCGAGGCGAGCACCGGGACCGGATCGGTCATCCGGCGCCGTGAGCTCCTCGACGACTTGCTCGGCCGCGCCACCGCGCCAGAGGCCGGCTTTCTGCGCCGGCTATTGACCGGCGAGTTGCGCCAGGGCGCGCTGGCCGGACTGATGGCCGACGCGGTGGCCAAGGCAGCCGGCGTCCCAAGCGACATCGCACGCCGGGCGCTGATGCTTTCGGGTGATCTGACCCGGATGGCCCACGTCGCGATGATCGAAGGCGAGGCTGGTCTGAGGAGGATCGGGTTCGAGATCTTCCGGCCGATCCTCCCGATGCTCGCCTCGACCAGCGCGAGCGCGGCCGAGGCGGTGTCGGGCTTCGAGCAGTCCTCGGTCGAGTGGAAGCTCGACGGCATCCGCATCCAGATCCACC
>DATFDC010000075.1:0-2210 GCA_035252415.1 Solirubrobacteraceae bacterium | reverse complement strand
TGTGGACGGTCGACAGCCAGGCCAACCTGGACGCGTTCGATGCGGCGACCGGGCAGGTGCTGGTCAAGCGGCCGCTCAGCGTCGACGCCGGCGCTCCGATCGTCAATAACACAAGCTCGGGCGTGGCGATCGCCGAGCACGCGCTGTTCGTGGCGGCGGGTGGCGCGGGATACGCGTCGAGCACCGGCTATGTGATCGCCTACCGCGCCCCCGGCTCCTAGTCGATGGCGATCCAGCTAACAAATACGTAGCTCCAGCGCCATCGGCCGCGTACTCACCACCACTTGCGCTCGCGCGCGACGGCTGTACCACGGGTCTTGTCCAGCGCGTCGAGGGCGGCCATGTCCTCGTCGGTCAGCGTGAAGTCGAAGATCTGGGCGTTCTCCTCGATCCGCTCGCGGTGCGTCGACTTGGGGATCACCGGGATCTCGCGCTGGATGCACCAGCGCAGGAGCACCTGGGCCGCCGTCCGCCCCAGGCGCTCGGCGATCCGCGTCACGGTCGCGTCGCCCAGATGACGGCCGGTGCCCAGCGGGCTGTAGGCCTCGAGCACGACGCCGTGACGCTCACAGGCCTCGAACAGCCCGCGGCGGTACTCGAACGGGCTGAACTGAACCTGATTGGCCGCGGGCGGCCCGCTTGCCTCTCCGATCACCGCCTCGAGCTCCTCCACGCTGAAGTTCGACACGCCGATCGAGCGGGTGTGGCCGAGCTCGCGCGCCTTTTCCATCCCCGGCCAGGCCCAGGTGGGACCGCCCTCGGGCCAGTGGATGATGTACAGGTCGACCTGGTCGACGCCCAGGCGGCGCAGGCTGCGCTCGGTCTCGGCGGCGGGGTCCCGGCGGCGCCGCGGATAGAACTTGGTCGTGATGAACACGTCCTCGCGCGGGACGCCGCTCTCGCGCAGGGCACGGCCGACGCTCTCCTCGTTGCCGTAGGCCTGGGCCGTGTCGATATGCCGGTAGCCCAGCTCGAGGGCCCAGCGGACCGCGTTCACACACGTCGGGCCGTCCGGTACCTGCCACACCCCGAGCCCGAGCAGCGGGATCTCATTGCCGTCGGCCAGCCGACGCGTCGCGCCGGTCACACGCCGGCCCGGTCGTGGGCTGGACGCCACCCGATCGCGGGCGCGATCTCCCGGGCGATCGTCTCGAGCATCCGCGCGTTGTACTCGACCCCGAGCTGGTTCGGCACCGTGAGCAACACGGTGTCGGCGGTCTGGACTGCCACGTCGCGCGCGAGTTCCTCGGCGATCACGTCGGGCTCGCCGGTGTAGCTGCGGCCGAAGCGGGCGAACGCCCCGTCCAGATACCCGAGCTGGTCTGAGTCCTCGCCGCTGCGAGCGCCGAAGTAGACGCGGTCCTCGTCGGTGACGATCGGGATCACGCTCCGGCTCACCGAGACCCGCGGCTCGTGCGACCAGCCCGCCTCCGACCAGGCCTGGCGGAAGATTGCGATCTGCTCGGCTTGAAGCTCGTCGAAGGGCACGCCGGTGTCCTCGAGCAGCAGGGTCGAGCTCATCAGGTTCATGCCCTGCTCGCCGGGCCAGCGCGCGCTCCCGCGGCTGCCCGATCCCCACCAGATGCGCGCGTCGAGTCCGGGGGACTGAGGCTGGATGGCCAGCCGGCCGGTGACGCCGGTCATCGTGGGATCGGCCTCGACGACGCCCGCGCCGGCGATCGCGGCCCGGAACAGCGCGGTCTTCTCGCGGGCCAGGTCCTCGTCGGTCTTGCCCTCGGGCGGGGTGTAACCGAACGCGTGGGCGCCCTTCAACGCGGGCTCGGGCGAGCCGCGGCTGATCCCGAGCTGGAGGCGCCCGCCGGCGATCACGTCGGCCGCAGCGGCGTCCTCGGCCATGTACAGCGGGTTCTCGTAGCGCATGTCGATCACCGCGGTGCCGATCTCGATCCGCGAGGTGCGGGCCCCGATCGCGGCCAGCAGCGGGAACGGCGAAGCAAGCTGGCGGGCGAAGTGATGGACGCGGACGAAGGCGCCGTCGATCCCCAGCGCTTCGGCGGCCTCGGCGAGCTCGATGGTCTGCCGGTGGGCGTCGGCCGCAGTCCGTGTGCGCGACCATGGCGCGTCCTGCCAATGACCAAAGGAGAGAAAGCCGATCCGCTTCACAAAGTGAAGTATAGGCCGCTATCCGGGAAGCCGAATCACTAGGCGCGGCAGGCCGGCCCGTTCGAGTCTGCACCTACTATGGTGCA